>CALLNA010000245.1 GCA_938005655.1 uncultured Novosphingobium sp. | reverse complement strand
TCATCATCAACGGCAAGAACCACTGGCCCCAGGACATCGAATGGGCCGTGGAGCAACTGCCAGGCTTCCACCAGGGCGACATCGCCGCCTTCGCGGTAGAGACCGAAACCGGCGAGGAAGTGCCCGCCGTCCTCGTCCACTGTCGGGTCAGCGACCCGGTCGAGCGGATCAAGCTGCACGAGCAGATTCGCGAGAAGGTCCGCTCGATCACCGGCATGAACTGCGTGATCGAACTGGTGCCTCCGCGCACCCTGCCCCGCACCAGCTCGGGTAAGCTGAGCCGCGCCAAGGCCCGCAAGCTCTATCTCACCGGCGAAATCCAGCCCTACAGCCTGGCAGCCTAGGGCCTTCCATAGAAACGCCGCCATCCGTCATGCTGAACTTGTTTCAGCATCCAGGATGCATGGCAGGAACGTGCCGCCAACCGGCGCGTTTCAAAGACGGCGCGCAGAATGATGCGGTTTGTCGGGCTGCGAGTCGTCCGCATTTTCCGCACGGCCCGCCCTGGAAAATTCCATATAAATCCTTTAATATCAAAAGATTGCTTAAATCTGTACGCAGGATGAACGGGAACTTCCTCCTGGCGCGCGGGCTTCTAGCCATCGAAGTCGCGCGCCGGGTGATGGCGGCGGCATCATGGAGAAACCGATGAAGAAGTTCCTTGCCGCCGCCTCGCTGCTGGCCCTGACGGCCGCTCCGGCCCTCGCGCAGTCCTCCTCGGCCCCGGCGTCGGGCCACAAGCACGCCCACGCCCCGGCTGCCACGCCGGCCCCGACGCCCTCGCCCACACCCACGCCGTCTCCCGAGCCTGCGCCGACGCCGTCGCCGACTCCCGCCGAGCCGGGTCCGGCAGGCCCTCCGGCGCAATAGTTCCTGGAAAACCCAGGGTCGCAGGCGGGCGGATCGGCATGCCGGTCCGCCCGTTTCGCGTCAGGTCCCGGCGATCGGCGCCGCCGGCCGGGCGAGCGACTCGGCTTCTTTCGGCTCGATCTCCTCCTCGAAGGCCGGATAGCGCGGGAGGGTGATGATCAGCAGCCCGCTGATGATCGAGCCCACCACGCCCATCCCCAGGAACAGGGTATATTCACCGGTCAGGTCGCGAATCCGACCGGCCACCACCGGCCCCAGGGCTGTCCCCAGCGCGGTCAGCGCGGCCATCATCCCGTAGATCTTGCCGAAGTTCCTCAAGCCGGCGAAGCGCGTGGTCATATAGCCGGTGATCTGGATCTTGGTGCCCGAGGCATAGCCGTTGACCGCCATGGCAACGACGATCAGCGCGGGCGTGGCGAACTGGCTCATCAGCAGGAGGAAGGCCAGCGCCGAGGAGGCCAGGGTCAGCCCACCGATCCAGTTGGGCGAATAGCGGTCGATCAGCAGGCCGGTCAGCAGCTTGCCGACGATCCCGCCGAGTCCGAACAGGCTGGTCAGCCAGGCGGCGTTGGCGCGGCTCACCCCCGCCTCGACCATGATCTGGAACTGGTGGATCATCAGCCCGATCGTCAGCAGCATCATCAGAAAGGTCGAGATGCCGATCTGCCACAGCGCGCGGTCGCGCCAGGCCTGGCGGACGGTCAGCCCCGCCAGTTGCGGCCGCCTGACCGGCTCGCTCGCGCTGCGCCGTGCCGCCTTGAGATGCAGGTCGTGCATGAAGGGAATGCACACGGCGAGCGCGATGCCGCCCCAGCCCAGCCCGAGATAGACGAAGGCGAGCCGCCAGCCGAAGCTGGCGATCAGCCAGTTTGCCAGCGGCGGGGTGATCATCTGCGCGAAGGCCGTGCCGCACAGCGCGACGCCCAGCGCCATGCCGCGCGCCGATTCGAACCCGGCGGCGACGGTGGTCGACCAGACCGTCGACTTGATCGACAGCGAAATGACGCCGTAAGTCACCCACATCGCGATCCACAGCCCGAACGAGCCTGTGTTCAGCGCGAACAGGGCGGTCAGCAGCGACATCAGGACCAGTCCCGGCAAGGCCAGGCGACGGGTGCCCCACTTGTCGATCAGGATGCCGAAGAACGGCGAACCCAGCGCCGTGATGACCCCGGCGATCGACACGCCCGAGGAGGTCTGCGTCTTGTTCCAGCCGAACTCCCGCCCCAGCGGCTCCATGAACACGCCGGTCGCCGCGGCCATGACCGAGAAGAACGAGAAGCCTACGAAGGCGGCCAGGACGACCGTCCAGCCACGCCGCCACTCCTGCGCCGGCGTCAATCCGAACTGGCTCATCGCAATCCCCTCTCCTCGGCCCCTTAGCCTGTGAGGGCCATCGCTAGCCGATCGACGGAGAAAGTCCACGCGCGAGGATCGGCTTGCCGGGCGTGTCTTGCGCAACTAATACAGTTGCCGTTCCGGCCGCGTTCCCCCATCTTGGCGGCCCCGACAGAGCGAGGAATGCTTACCTGATGGCCAGCACCCCCACCCAGACCGCTGAACCGACGATCCAGCTCACCCCGCCCGATCCGGTGCCCCCGGTCGCCCCGGCCCAGGCCGCCGGGCTCGTGCCCGTGTCGGACGAGAACAAGACCGCGCTGGAGGCCAAGGCAGACGCCTTCGTCGCCGATCTCGTCGCCCAGGACGTCAACTCGCCCGAGTTCGGCAAGCGGGTCGACCAGCTCACCAACATGGGCCGCAAGGAGATCGCGGCCGCCGCCGGCATGTCCAACCGCTTCCTCGACCGCCCGGTCCGGGCGATGGACAAGGACAGCGGCGTCGGCGCCAACCTCGCCGAGCTGCGCCGCGTGGTCGAGACGCTCGATCCCGGCAAGCAAGGCAAGCTCTCGACCGGGCGCAAGATCCTGGGCGTGATCCCCTTCGGCAACAGCCTGAAGCGCTATTTCAACTCCTACCAGTCGGCACAGGGCCACATCCAGTCGATCCTCGGCCACCTCGCCTCGGGCAAGGACGAGCTGCTGATGGACAACGCCGCGATCGATGTCGAGCGGGCCCGGCTATGGGAGGCGATGGGCCAGCTCGAACAGATGATCCACATCTCCAAGACGCTCGACACCAAGCTGGAGGACAAGGCCGCCGAGCTCGATGCGACCGATCCGGCCAAGGCCCGCGCGATCCGCGAGAGCGCCCTGTTCTACACCCGCCAGCGTACCCAGGACCTGCTCACCCAGATGGCGGTCTCGGTCCAGGGCTACCTCGCGCTCGACCTGGTCAAGAAGAACAACGTCGAGCTCGTGAAGGGCGTCGACCGCGCCAGCACCACCACGGTCGGCGCGCTGCGCACCGCCGTCACCGTGGCCGAGGCGATGACCAACCAGCGCCTGGTGCTCCAGCAGATCACCGCGCTCAACAAGACCACGGCCGACATCATCGATTCGACCGGCGCCCTGCTGCGCGACCAGACCGCCAAGATCCACGAGCAGGCGGCCAGCTCGACCATTCCCCTGCAAACCCTACAGCGCGCCTTCCAGAACATCTACGACACGATGGATTCGATCGACGCCTTCAAGGTGAAGGCGCTCGGCGCGATGAAGCAGACGGTCGACACCCTGTCGAACGAGGTCGAGAAGTCGAAGGGCTACATCGCCCGGGCCGAGGGTGCCGCCCAAGGAGCTTCCGGGGCCAAGGCCGAGGTCAGCGAAAGCCCGCTGCTGAGCCTGGAGGAGTGATGTCCGACTCCTCCGGCCGCATCCTGTCGGACGCGCAGGCCGTGCTCGCCCGGCAGCGGGCCGGCGGACGGCGCGTCCCATCGATCGGCCGGCGCTCGGCGGAGCGCAAGCGGCTCCACGCCATGCGCAAGGCGGTGCGGATCGCGCTGGCCGTCACCGCCATCGCCGTGGTGACGATGGGCGCCGGGCTGCTGCTCAACGGGATCGGGCTGACCGGGCTGTTCTTCGCGGTCCTCGCCGGGGTGCTCGCCGTCGCGGTCTTCGCAACCTGGCCGCGGCTGTCGGTGCCCGAGATCGGCGCGCTCAACCGCGGCGACGTGCGAACCCTGGTCGGCAACACCGAGCTTTGGCTGGAGAGCCGCCGCCCCGCCCTGCCCGCGCCGGCCGCGAGCATCGTCGACCGGATCGGCGGGCAGCTCGACGTGCTCGGCGTCCAGCTCGAGGGCCTCGACGACAACCGCTCCGAGGCGGTCGAAATCCGCAAGCTGATCGGCGAGACCCTGCCCGACATCGTCTCGACCTATACCCGCATCCCCCAGCACCTGCGCGGCGAGCGGCAAGGTGGCAGCTCGCCTGATGAGCAGCTTTCCGAAAGCCTCTCGCGGATCAGCGGGGAGATCGAGCAGATCACCCGCGACCTCGCCTCGGGCGAGATCGACGGGCTGGCGGTGCGGACGAAATACCTTGGCTACAAGTACGGCGAAGGGCCGGAAAGCGGGAAGGACTAGGCGAACAACGCCGCTTCCTCCTCGGCCTCGTCCTTGAACTCGCGCTTGGGCGGCAGGCTGATCATGATCAGGCCGCCGATCGCGCAGCCGACCGTGCCGATCAGCAGGAACGGTCCATAGCCGCCCAGGTGATCGTACATATAGCCGGCCATGAACGGCCCGAGGCCCGAGGCCAGCGCCATCAGCGCGGCCATGATGCCGTAGAGGAAGCCGAAGCTCTTCATTCCGGCATAGTTCGCCGTCATGTAGCCGGTGATCTGGGTCTTGGTGCCGAAGGCATAGCCGTTCACCAGCATGGCGAACACGATCATCACCGGCGAGCGGATGCCGTCGATTAGCAGGGCGAAGGCCAGGGCGCAGGCGCCCAGGGTCAGCCCGCCGATCCAGTTGGGCCGGAAACGGTCGAGCAACACGCCAGTCGCCAGCTTGCCGAGGATTCCGGCGATCCCGCTCAGGCTGAGCAGCCAGGCCGCCGTGGTGCGCGACACGCCAGCCTCGGTCAGGATCGGAAAGAGGTGGATGCTGAGGCCCATGGTCAGCAGCATGACCAGGAAGTTCGAGATGGCGAGACGCCATAGCGCGCTGTCGCGCAGGCCTTCGCTACGGGTCAGGCCAGGCAGGCTGGCCTGGGCCGCGGCCTGGGCGGAAGCCGCCTCGGGCGACTCATGCTTCCTGTCGTGGATGTCGAAGAAGAACAGGAAGCACAGCACGAAGGTCACGCCGCCCCAGCCCACGGCGAGCCAGACGAAGGCCATGCGCCAGCCGAAAGCACCGATCAGCCAGTTGCCGAGCGGCGGCACGATGATCGAGGCGACCGCGGTGCCGGCCAGGACCAGCCCCAGGGCCAGCCCGCGCGACCTGGTGAAGACGCCGACCACCGCCGCGGTCCAGGCGGTCGACTTGATCGAGACTGCGACGAAGCCGAACAGGAACCACAGCAGATACCATTGCCACGGCGTGCCGGTGATCGTGCCGAAGGCACTGAGCGCGGCCATCGTCAGGATCAGCCCCGGAAGGACCAGGCGACGGGTGCCGTAGCGGTCGACCAGCATCCCGAAGACCGGGCCGAGGACCGCCGTGGTGATCGTCGCGATCGAGGGGCCGGCGGAGAGAACCGTCTTGTTCCAGCCGAACTCCTGCCCCAGCGGCCCCATGAACAGGCCGACCGCGGCCAGCATGATCGAGAAGAACGAGAAGCCGACCGAGGCGGCCAGCACCAGCGCCCAGTTGGCGCGCCATTCCTGAAGCGCGGTCGTCTGCATGTTTCCGGCCAAGGTCCCTCTCCCGTGGCGATTGTCTGCTCCGGCCTAGTGGCCCGGCGGCGGATGTCCAGCCTTGCGGATCACCCCACCCGTGATGCGACCAGGCTGTCCACCACCGAGGGATCGGCCAGGGTCGAGGTATCGCCCAGGTTCGACACGTCGCCCTCGGCAATCTTGCGCAGGATGCGGCGCATGATCTTGCCCGAGCGGGTCTTGGGCAGCGCCGGGGCGAACTGGATCGCATCGGGCGTGGCGATCGGGCCGATCTCGGTGCGGACCCACTGGATCAACTCCTTGCGCAGCGCCTCGTCACCCTCGATCCCGACATTGGGAGTGACATAGGCGTAGATGCCCTGCCCCTTGATGTCGTGCGGAAAGCCGACGACCGCCGCCTCCGCGACCTTGGGATGGGCGACCAGCGCGCTTTCGACCTCGGCCGTGCCCATGCGGTGGCCGGAGACGTTGATCACGTCGTCGACCCGGCCGGTGATCCAGTAATAGCCGTCCTCGTCGCGGCGGCAGCCGTCGCCGGAGAAATACTTGCCGCGGAAATGGGTGAAATAGGTCTGGAAGAAGCGTTCGTGGTCGCCCCAGACGGTGCGCATCTGGCCGGGCCAGCTCTGCGCGATGCAGAGGTTGCCCTCGGCCGGCCCCTCCAGCAGGGCGCCCTCGCCGTCGACCAGCTCGGGGACGACGCCGAACATCGGCAGCGAGGCCGAGCCGGGCTTCATGTCGATGGCGCCGGGCATGCCGGTGATCATCGCCGCGCCGGTCTCGGTCTGCCACCAGGTGTCGACGATCGGGCAGCGCCCTTCGCCCACGACGCGCCAGTACCATTCCCAGGCCTCGGGATTGATCGGCTCGCCGACCGAGCCCAGCAGGCGCAGCGACTTGCGGGAGGTGCGCTCGACCCATTCGTCGCCCTCGCGCATCAGCGCACGCAGGGCCGTGGGCGCTCCGTAGAAGACGTCGACGTCGTGGCGGTCAACGATCTGCCAGAAGCGGCTGTGGTCGGGATAGTTGGGCACGCCCTCGAACATCACCTGGGTCGCGCCA
>CALLNA010000244.1 GCA_938005655.1 uncultured Novosphingobium sp. | reverse complement strand
TGACCCCGACCGCATGGCCTTCGACCAGCAGAAGCTGCGCCAGTTCTACCTGACCAAGGGCTATGCTGATTTCCGCGTGGTCTCGGCCGTGGCCGAGCTGACGCCGGACAAGAAGGACTTCATCATCACCTACGTGGTGGAGGAGGGCAAGCGCTACAAGTTCGGCGACGTGAAGGTCGACAGCCAGCTTCGCGACTTCGACGGCGAGCAGCTTGCCAAGGCCCTGCCGATGAAGGCCGGCGACTGGTACAACGCCAAGCAGGTCGAGGACACGATCGAGCGCCTGAACGAGACCGCGGGCGCCTTCGGCTACGCCTTCGCCGACGTCCGCCCCGACTACGTCCGCGACAAGGACAACCTGACCATGTCGCTGACCTTCCGCATCGCCGAGGCGCCGCGCGTCTACGTCGAGCGGATCGACGTCAACGGCAACACCCTGACCCAGGACAAGGTCGTACGCCGCGAGTTCCGCCTGGCCGAGGGCGACGCCTTCAACTCGCTCCAGGTCAAGCGCTCGTCGAACCGCATCAAGTCGCTCGGCTACTTCCAGGAGAAGTTCGAGGTCGAGCAGAAGCCCGGCAGCGCGCCTGACCGCGTCGTGCTCGAAGCCAACGTCGAGGAGAAGCCGACCGGCGAGCTCCAGCTTTCGGCGGGCTTCTCGAGCCTGGAGAGCTTCATCATCTCGGGCTCGATCCAGCAGCGCAACTTCCGCGGCCGGGGCCAGACGGTGGGCCTCAGCGTCAGCTATTCGAAGTATTCCAAGAGCGCCCAGGTCAGCTTCACCCTACCTGTTCGATAAGAACATCTCGGCCGGCATCGACATCTACCGCCGCGACTACAACAGTTTCAACTACGTCAACGACGATCGCAACACGCTGTACAAACAGGCGACGACGGGCTTCCAGGTGCGCGCCGGCGTGCCGCTGACGGAGTATCTCTCGGCGGTCGCGCGCTATACCTTCAACTACGATCAGGTGTCGCTCGACGAGAGCCAGTACTATTCCAACCGCGTCAATCCGGCGGTCAACGAATGCGACGTGCTGCTGGCCGGGCCCTATCTCTGCGACGCGATCGGCAACCGGACGAGCTCGATCCTCGGCCTCTCGCTGATCTACGACAAGCTCGACAACCGCGCACGTCCGACCAGCGGCCATACCGCCACGGTCAGCGCGGACTTCGCCGGCCTCGGCGGCTCGGTGAAGTACCTGCGCCTGCGCCTCAATGCCGCGAAGTACTGGAACCTTGGCAAGAACTGGATTTTCTCGGTCTCGGGCGAGGGCGGGGCGATCAAGGCGCTCAGCAACTCGCGCAGCAGCGCCAATCCGTTCTCCGACGATATCCTGCTGACCGACCGTTTCTATCTCGGCGAGCCGCAGATGCGCGGCTTCGACATCCGCGGCATCGGCCCTCGCGTGATCCGCAAGTACTACCAGGATGTCGACGGCGACGGCGTGATCGGTCCGGACGAGTTCTCGCCCGACCGCAACTCCTGGACCGACGACGCGCTGGGCGGCCGGATGTACTATCTTGGCCATGTCGAGCTGGAGATTCCGCTGGGCTCCGGGGCTCGCGAGCTTGGCATCCGGCCTTCGATCTTCATGGATGTTGGCGCGGTTTGGGGCCTGAGGGCGCCGGCCGTGATCGATACCGGGCCGGGCGGACAATTCATTCCGCAGCGCGATTCCTCCGGCGTACCCATGTACAACGTGACTTGTAACGGAACGACGACCACCGTGTCCTCGTCGACGGCGCCTACCCCGGATACGGCCAACTGCACCACCACGGGTGACGGCGTCACCCCGCTCGGCAGCAGTTACGCCTTCCGCGAGACCTTCGGTGGCAACTCGGCCCGGCCGCGCCTTGCCATCGGCATCGGCTTCAACTGGAACTCGCCAATGGGGCCGTTCCGCATCGACTTCGCCAAGACTCTGCTCAAGGATCCGTTCGACGATACCAAGAGCTTCACCTTCAACGTGGGAACCCAATTCTGATGAACACCAAGCTTAGCGCCGCGCTTCTCGCCGGCATCATGGCCGTCGCCGCGAGCCAGCCTTCCTTCGGTCAGGCCGCCGCCGCGGCTTCTGCGGCTCCGGTCGTGCCGGGCCTCGCCGTCGCCGACTTCGACGCGGTGGTCGCCAACAGCGATGCCAACCGCTCTGCCGCGACGACGCGCCAGACCACCTACAAGGCGCAGATCGACGCCTACGAAACCCGCCGCAAGGCGCTCCAGGACCAGCTCCAGCCGCTCGCGACCAAGCTCGAGAACGACGCCAAGGCGGCCAAACCCGACCAGAACGCGTTGCAGCAGCAGGCCACCCAGTTGCGCCAGCTCCAGGAGAGCGGTCAGAACGAGCTGAACACGCTGGCCCAGCCGATCGCCTATTCGCAGGCCTATGTCTCCGAGCAGATCGAGGGCAAGCTGGACCAGGCCGTGAAGGCGGCGATGGCCAAGAAGCGCATCTCGCTGGTGCTGAACCCGCAGGCGGTCATGGCGGCCAACAACAGCGCCTACAACCTCAACCCGGATATCCTGGCCGAACTCAACCGCCTGATCCCGACCGCCTCGGTCGTGCCGCCGGCGGGCTGGGAGCCGCGCCAGATCCGCGAGGCCAAGGCGCAGCAGGCTCAGGCCGCGGGTGCGGGCGGTGCCGCCGCCGCTCCGGCGCGTCCAGCCGGTCCGCAGCCGACCGGCCGCTGATCGCCGCGTAAAAGGGGGTAGCGATGAGTGAGCAGCCGGCGCTTGCGGGTGTGAAGGGCGCCGAGGCGACGGCCTATGACATCCGCAAGATCCTTGCGGCGCTCCCGCATCGCTATCCGCTGCTGCTCGTCGACCGGGTGAGGAGCCTGGAGATTGGCGAGCGCATCCATGCGGTGAAGGCGGTCAGCTTCAACGAGGAGTTCTTCCAGGGCCATTTCCCGGGCCGCCCGATCATGCCCGGCGTCCTCCAGATCGAGGCGCTGGCCCAGGCCGCGGCGATCCTGGCGATCGAGACCCTGGAACTCGCCGGCTCGGGCAAGCTGGTCTATTTCATGTCGATCGACGAGGCCAAGTTCCGCGCCCCCGTGGAGCCGGGCTGCCTGCTCGACCTGGAGGTCGGCTTCGTCCAGAAGCGGGCGCGGGTCTGCAAGTTCTGGGGCAAGGCCTCGGTCGAGGGCAAGACCACCTGCGAGGTGAACTTCACCGCGATGGTGGCCGACCCGCCGGCGGAGTGATTTGCCCGCCCCGCTGCGACTAGCCTCGCCTGCGGCTCGGCAAGTCTCGCTCCCCTCTCGTTTGCGGGAAGGGTGGGGTGGCCGGTCTGCCTCTCCGCCATTGCCTTTCCCCACTAAGCCCGCTATGCGCGCGCTTCCGAATTTCCAGGCCGGTCGGAACCGGCCGCAGCGAAAGACAGTACGATGAAGGCCGATATCCATCCCGATTACCACACGATCAAGGTCCAGATGACCGACGGCACTGTGTTCGAGACCCGCTCCACCTGGGGCAAGGAAGGCGACACGATGAACCTCGACATCGATCCGCTGGCGCACACGGCGTGGACCGGCGGACGCGGCCAGATGCTCGACACCGGCGGCCAGGTCGCGCGCTTCAACAAGCGCTTCGGCGGCGGGCTGACGCTGCGCAAGTAACGTCGTTAACGCTGCGTTAGGCATGTCGGGCTAGCGTGCCCGGCATGTTCGCAGCGGAATTCGAGCCAGCACCCAGCGATATCCGGCGCCGCGGCCCGCGCGCGCCGGTTTCGTTCGATTCGTCGGCAATAGGAGCGGGCGGCCTCGCCCGCGCCTTGTGCAAGGTGATCGACCTGTCGATCCACGGCGCGCGGCTCAGCACCTATTCGGCGCTGCGCAAGGGCATGTCGATCTGGCTGACGCTGCCCGAAGTCGGGCCGGTCGGCGCGGAGGTGATGTGGGCGGACGATTTCGCCGCCGGCTGCCGCTTCGATGCGCCGCTCGATCCGGCCGCTTTCGAGCAGTTGCTGCGCCGGGAAGGGCATGTCGCCGCGCACTGAGCGCCTGCGCTGACTCCTGAAAAAGATAAGGCGCCCGGACCTTTCGGCCCGGACGCCCCGACGCCTCGGAAAGGGAGCAAGGAGGCGCCGATCTTCTGCTCCGGCGTTACGCCGCCTTGGCGTCGTCCGCCTTGGTTTCGACGGCGGCCAGCGGCGCGCCGGTCTTGATCGCGATGCTCTTGGGCTTCATCGCCTCGGGCACCTCGCGGACCAGATCGATCACCAGCAGCCCGTCGTTCAGCCGGGCATCCTCGACGCGCACGAAGTCGGCGAGCTCGAAGCGGCGCTCGAACCCGCGATTGGCGATGCCGACGTGCAGGAAATTGGCGTTATCCTGCGTATCGGCCTTCTTGCCGGCGACGAGCAGCAGGTTCTGCTGCGCGGTGATCTCGATCTCCTCGCGGCTGAAGCCGGCCACCGCCAGCGTGATGCGATAGCGATCCTCGGCGAGCCGCTCGAGATTGAAGGGGGGGTAATTGTCGGCCGCCGAGCGCGCATTGGTCTCCAGCAGGTCGAACAGCCGGTCGAACCCGATGGTCGAGCGGCGGTAGGGGGTAAGGTCCAGTCGCATATCAAATCCTCCGTTGAGCGAATTGACGACATGGAACGCCCGAAAATCGCGGCGTCCCGCACGGCCCGGTCAGTAGCGCCGTGCAACGGAAAGA
>CALLNA010000243.1 GCA_938005655.1 uncultured Novosphingobium sp. | reverse complement strand
CTCCTCGCGCAGGTCGACCACGCCGATCTCGGGAAGCTGCGCCCCGCCGAAGCGGGCGGGCAGCTCGACCTTCTCGTAGATGCCCGCCTCGGCGAGCTGCATCGATTCGAGCGCGGGGGTGGCGCTCGCCAGGATCACCGGCACCTGCTCGAACCGGGCGCGGATCACCGCGACGTCGCGGGCGTTGTAGCGCACCCCGTCGTCCTGCTTGAACGAGACCTCGTGCGCCTCGTCGACCACGACCAGCCCGAGCCGGGCATAGGGCAGGAACAGGGCCGAGCGCGCGCCGACCACGACCTGGGCCTCGCCCGAGACGATGGCCCGCCAGGCCCGCCGCCGCTCGGTCGACTTGAGGGAAGAGTGCCACAGCACCGGCGGCACGCCGAAGCGGTGCTCGAAGCGGCGCAGGAAGTTCTCGGTCAGCGCGATCTCGGGGAGCAGGACCAGCACCTGCCGGCGGCGCTCCAGCGCGGCGGCGATCCCCTCGAAATAGCATTCGGTCTTGCCCGATCCGGTCACGCCGTCGAGCAGGAAGGGCCGGAAGCCGCCGGCCTCGACCGCCGCGACGAAGCGGTCGGCCGCCGCCTGCTGGTCCGGCGAAAGGTCGGGCGCGGCGAAGTCCGGCCGGGCGCGGGGATAGGGGCGGTCGAGGTCGACCGTCACCGGCTCCAGCAGTCCGGCGCCGACCATGCCGCGCAGCACGCCTTCGGAAACGCCGGCGATCTCGGCCAGCTCGCGGATCGTCGCCTGCTCGCCCTGGAGCGCGTCGAGCGCCGCCGCGCGCTGGGGGGTAAGCCGCGCCGGCGAGTCTTTGAGTTTATTTGGTTGGGGTCCGGTCAGCCTATATTCGGTCGTCGTGCCCCCGCCGCGCAGGGCGGCGCCGCTCGCCAGCGCCATACGGGCGACGGCGGCCAGCGGCGCGCAATAGTAGTCGGCGGTCCACTCGATCAGGCGGCGCAAGGGGGCGGCGAGCGGGGGAACCGGCAGCACCTCGACCAGCGGGCGCAGGCGCGAATCCGGAACCTCGACCGCGGGCAGCCGTTCCGGTTCCCAGACGATGCCGACGATCTGGCGCGGTCCGAGCGGGGCCACGACCACCGCTCCGGGCTCGACCGTCATCCCTTCGGGCACGCGATAATCGAGCGGTCCGAGCGCCGCGTTGAAAACAAGGAGTCGAACTCGGGCCATCGGCCATGCATATAGGCGTGGTGCCAGTCTCGGGAAGGAGCGAGGGATGAACGAAGTGGGGATGGATTCGGTGAAGCGGCAGGCGAACCGCCGCGAGGTGCTCGTCGGGATCGGCGCGGCCGCCGCCCTCTTGGCCCTGCCGGAAGCTGCAACGGCGGCCGCGCCCGGCCTCGACGCGGCGCGGCGGCTGCTGCGCCTGGCCTCCAACCGCGCCTTCGCCAAGCTCTCGGCGCCCAACGGCTTCTGGGACAGCCCGGTCGCGCGGTTCGACCTGCCCGAGCTGTTCGTGCGCGGCGCCTCGCCGGTCCCGGCCGCCTCGCGCGAGCAGTTGCAGCGCCGCCTCAACACGGTCGCCGAGGCCGGCGCGCGCCGCGCCGGGCAGGCGGCGCGCGGCACCAGCGGGCTGATCAAGAAGGACGACGCGGCGGCGATTCTCCACGGCGAGCCCACCTCGGGCACCTCGCTGCTGCGCAGCCGGATCGGCGCGCGCCTGATCAACGTGATGATCCCGGCGATCGAGCGCGCGCTCCTCGCCGAGCGCGATCCCGTGGTCATGGCGGCGGTGCGCCGCCTCTCGGGCGTCGAGCTGACCGACGTCGCCAAGGCCATCGCGCTCAAGGCCGACAGCGCGATCTGGTATCAGATCGGCTCGGAGGAAGGCGATATCCGCCGCAACCCGCAGGCCACCGGGGACAGGGTCCTGATCGGGGCATTCGCCGCCGCCTGACGCTCGACACGCGGGGGTGTGGGTGAATAAGGGGGAGGCGAACGACTCACGCTCCGGAGCCACCATGAAATTCTTCGCCGACACCGCCGAAATCGCCGACATCAAGGAGCTGGCCGAAACCGGCCTGCTCGACGGCGTGACCACCAATCCCTCGCTGATCGCCAAGTCGGGCCGCGACTTCATGGAGGTCACGAAGGAGATCTGCGGGCTCACCCACGGCCCGGTCAGCGCCGAGGTCGTGGCGCTCGACCACGAAGGCATGATGCGCGAGGCCGAGGTCCTGCGGAAGATCGCCGACAACGTCTGCATCAAGGTGCCGCTGACCTTCGACGGGCTCAAGACCTGCCGCAAGCTCACCGGCGACGGCACGATGGTCAACGTCACGCTGTGCTTCTCGGCCAACCAGGCGCTGCTCGCGGCCAAGGCCGGGGCGACCTTCATCTCGCCCTTCGTCGGCCGCCACGACGACAACGGCTTCGACGGGATGCAGCTCATCAGCGACATCCGCCTGATCTACGACAACTACGCCTTCGCCACGGAAATCCTGGTCGCCTCGATTCGCCACCCGATCCACGTGCTCGAAAGCGCCAAGATCGGCGCCGACGTCGCGACCATGCCGCCGGCCGTGATCCGCTCGCTGGTCAAGCACGTCCTGACCGACAAGGGCATCGAGGGCTTCCTGGCCGACTGGGCCAAGACCGGGCAGTCGATCTAGGCGCCGCCTCTCCAAGATCGTCACCCTGAACTTGTTTCAGGGTCCATCGTGCCCCAAGGATGGACCGGGAGGCGAAATGCCTCCTGAACACGTGCAGGACGACGCAACTGACAGGATTGGCTTGAACCTCGGATGCCCGACGAATCTCCCCTCGACCGCTTCAAGTCCGCGCTGACCGGCGCGGCGCGGGCGCTCGCCCACGAGCCGGAGATCGAGGTCGCCTGGACCGCGGACAGTCCTGGCCAGTCGGGCAACACCTTCCGCGTGCCGACGCCCAGCCGCAGCCTGCCCCGCGCCCAGGCGATGGAGGCGCGCGGCTTCGCCGACAGCTTCGCGCTCCGGCGCCGCCTCCACAACGAGACGCTGCACGGCCGTCACGCTCCGGCCGAGCCGATGGCCCGGGCCTGCTACGACGCGGTCGAGCTGGTCCGCTACGAGGCCCTGGGCGCGAAGGGCTATGCGGGCATCCGCGACAACCTCGACGCCTCGCTGACCATGCGCACCGCGAGCGACCCGATCACCCGCGCCGAGACGCCCGACCAGGTGCCGATCCAGACCGCGCTCGCGCTCATGCTGCGCGAGCACCTGACCGGCCAGCCGGTGCCCGAGACCGCGCGCAAGGGGGTCGAGCTGCTGCGCCCCTTCATCGAGGCGCGGGCCGGGGGCGACTTCGACGCGCTGGCCCTCTCGCTCGACGATCAGCGGGCGTTCCAGTCGCTGACGCTCGACATGCTCCAGCACCTCGAGCTGACCCGCGCCGAGCCCCCCGCCGACGAGCCCGACGAGTCGCAGGACCAGGACGGCGACGAGGAGACCGAGGACGACGACCAGGGCGACAACACCGGCGAGGAGCAGCAGCCGAGCGAGGTCGCCGCCGAGTCCGTCCAGGGCGACGACCAGGACGAGAGCGATTCCGAGGCCGATGGCCGCGACGATCTCGACGACGGCGCGGAAGGGGAGGACGGCGAGGACGGGATGATGCCGGTCCGCCCGAACCGGCCGTGGACCGACACCCCCGCGAACTTCGACTACAAGGTCTGGACCACCCAGTTCGACGAGGTCGTCGCGGCCGGCGAGCTGTGCGACGACGAGGAGCTGACCCGCCTGCGCGCCTATCTCGACGCGCAGCTGAAGGGCCTCCAGAGCGTCGTCACCCGCCTCGCCAACCGGCTCCAGCGCAAGTTGATGGCCCAGCAGAACCGTTCGTGGGACTTCGACCAGGAGGAGGGCCTGCTCGACGCCGCGCGGCTCGCCCGCGTGGTCGTCTCGCCGGGCCACTCGCTGTCCTACAAGAGCGAGCGCGACATCGAGTTCAAGGACACGATCGTCACCCTGCTGATCGACAATTCCGGCTCGATGCGCGGGCGGCCGATCTCGATCGCGGCGATCAGCGCCGACGTCATGGCCCGCACCCTGGAGCGCTGCGGGGTCAAGACCGAGATCCTCGGCTTCACCACCCGCGCCTGGAAGGGCGGGCAGAGCCGCGAGGCCTGGCTGGCCGGCGGCAAGCCCGCCCAGCCGGGCCGGCTCAACGACCTCAGGCACATCATCTACAAGAA
>CALLNA010000242.1 GCA_938005655.1 uncultured Novosphingobium sp. | reverse complement strand
GATCGTCGAGGGCGTGCGCATCGCGCTGGAGACCACCGCGCCGGAGCTGGCCGCCGACATCGTCGACCAGGGCATCGTGCTCACCGGCGGCGGCGCGCTGATCCAGGGCCTCGACGACTACCTGCGCGAGGAAACCGGCCTGCCGGTCAGCGTCGCCGAGGATCCGCTGTCCTGCGTCGCGCTGGGCACCGGACGCGCGATGGAGGACCCGATCTATCGCGGCGTCCTGATGACGGCGTGATCGCGCGGGCGAACCGGAACACGCCCCCCAGCGGGGCACACGAGCACTAAGGGGAGACGGCACCTATGGCGCCGCCATCCAATCGGCGCAGCGGCTTTTCCCGCAGGGCGCAGTATACGACCTTTTTCGGCTATCTTGCCGCCGGCCTGGGCGCGCTGGTCGGCGGCGGACTGCTGATTGCCTCGCTAACCGACAGCTCGCGCTTCTCGGGCGTCCGCAGCGCGGCAACCGACGTGACCGCGCCCGTCGCCAAGGCCGCCGCCGCCAGTCGGGCCGAGGGCAGCGGCCTGTTCTCCGCGATCGCCGGCTATTTCACCTCCGGCAAGGAGAACGCAGACTTGCGCCGCGAGGTCGCGCTGGCGCGGGTCAAGCTGGTCGAGGCCCAGGCCGTGGCCGAGGAGAACAAGCGGCTCAAGGACCTGCTCGGACTGGCCCGGCAGGACCCCAAGCCGGTCGCCGTCGCGCTGATGATCGGGTCCAGCTCCTCGTCGACCCGCCGCTTCGCCACGATCTCCGCCGGGCGCGACCAGGGCGTCGCGATCGGAATGCCCGTGCGCTCCCCGCTCGGCTTGGTCGGCCGCGTGCTGGAGGTCGGGGATTCGACCTCGCGGGTCCTCCTCATCACCGATACCGAGAGCATCGTGCCAGTGCGCCGCGCCAGCGACGGCATCCCGGCCTTCACCACGGGCCGGGCCGACGGCACCCTCCAGCTCCGCCTGATCAGCCTCGGCATCAACCCGTTGAAGCGCGGCGATGTCGTGGTGACGTCGGGCTCGGGCGGGCTCTATCACCCCGGCACCGCTGTCGCCGTGGTCGATCGGCTTTTGCCGGACGGGGCGATCGCCCGCGTGCTCAGCGATCCCGCCGCGACGGAATATGTGACCGTCGAGCCGATCTGGAGCCAGATGGCGACGCCAGCGGGAACTGCGGGGACGACGCCGGGAACATCGGCGTCGGCAAGCCCAGCCCCGGTTAATCCGGCCACGGGTAGTACGGCCCGATGATCCAGTCGCGCCTCCAGCGCCAGCTTTCCGATCCGTTTCGCAAGAAGATCAACCGCGCGCCCTCGCCGCTGATCGCCATCGTCGTGCCGTGGCTGACGATCATGCTCGGCTCGCTGAGCCCGACCTGGCCGGTCGTCGCCTCGGCGCCGCTGCTGCCGCCGCTCGGCTTCCTGGTCCTGCTCGCCTGGCGCCAGCTCCGCCCCGGCGTGCTGCCGGTCTGGGCCGGACTGCCGCTCGGCCTGTTCGACGACCTCTACAGCGGGCAGCCGCTGGGCAGCGCGGTGCTGCTGTGGTCGATCGCCCTGATCGCACTGGAGATCATCGAGCTGCGCTTTCCCTGGCGCAATTTCTTCCTCGACTGGCTGGTCGCGGCGGGGCTGATCCTGGTCTACCTGCCGACCGCGATGGGCCTTGCCATGGGCCGGATGCCCTCGCCCGTCGTGCTCGCCCCGCAGCTCCTGTTCTCGGTCTTCGCCTATCCGCTGGTCGGCCGCCTTGTCGCTCTGTTCGACCGGCTGCGGCTGGTCCGGTTCCGGGCGCTCGGTTGATGGCTCTCATCACCTCCGGCACGCTGAAGAACAGCTTCGACCGGCGCTCGGTGGTGCTCGGGGCGCTCCAGGGCGGGCTCGGGCTGCTGCTGGCGACCCGGATGGGCTACATCGCCCTGTTCCAAAACGAGCGCTACAAGATGCTCGCCGAGAGCAACCGGGTGAACCTGACGCTGATCCCGCCGCGGCGCGGCTGGATCCTCGACCGGCACGGGGAGCCGCTGGCCTCGAACCGGGCCGACTTCCGCGTCGACCTAATCCCCGAGCGGGTGATCGACGCCGACGCCACGATCGAGGAACTGGGCAAGCTGCTCAGCCTGTCGGAAACCGACATGCAGGACCTCAAGGACAAGATGGACAAGGCGCGCGGCTTCGCTCCCGTCGAAGTCGCCTCACGGATCGACGCCGACAAGTATGCCGCGGTCAGCGTGCGCCTGCCCGACCTGCACGGGGTGGTGCCCCAGCGCGGCTTCTCGCGGTTCTATCCGACCGGCCCGGCGGTCGCCCACCTCGTCGGCTATGTCGGCCCGGCCTCGGCCGAGGAGTACGAGAAGGACCGCAACCCGCTGCTCATCACGCCGGGCTACAAGGTCGGCAAGGACGGGCTGGAAAAGCACTTCGAGACCACCCTGCGCGGCATCCCCGGCGCGCGGCGGACCGAGGTGACGGCCAGCGGCAAGATCGTGCGCGACCTCGACATGCGCGAGGACGTCCCCGGCAAGCCGATCAAGCTGACCATCGACGGCGCCCTCCAGGACTATGCCTCGCGGCGCATCGGTCTCGAATCCGCCGCCGTCACGGTGATCGACTGCCAGACCGGCGGGATCCTCGCGCTGTGCTCGATGCCGGCCTTCGATCCCAATGCCTTCGTCGGCGGAATCGGCCGCCTGCAATGGAAGATGCTCAACGAGGACGACCACATCCCCTTGCTCAACAAGGCGATGCGCGGCCTCTATCCGCCCGGCTCGACGATGAAGCCGATGGCGACCCTGGCCCTGCAACTGGCCGGGGTCGATCCCAAGGAGCGCGTCAACTGCCCCGGCGGCTACCGGCTCGGCAGCCGCTTCTTCCGCTGCGACGCGGTCCATGGCTCGGTCGACATGCGCTCGGCCATCGAGCATAGCTGCAACACCTATTTCTGGTCGATGTCGCACCGTGTCGGCTACGATGCGATCGCCCCCATCGCGCGGCTGCTCGGGCTGGGGCAGGAGTTCGACCTGCCCGGCACGGCGCAACGCTACGGCACGATCCCCGACGCGGCCTGGAAGATGCGGCGCTACAAGCAGGAATGGAGCGCGGCGGACTCGCTCAACGCCTCGATCGGCCAGGGCTACGTCTCGGTCTCGCCGCTGCAACTGGCGGTGATGACCTCGCGCATCGCCTCGGGGCGCAATCTCCAGCCTTCGCTGATGTTCGGCCAGCCCAAGCCGCTCGGCCCGGCCCTGCCCTTCACCCCGGAACAGCTTGCCGTGGCGCACGACGGCATGTTCGCCGTGGTCAACGGCTCGGGCACCGGGACGCGGAGCAGGCTCGACCTCGGCGACATCAAGATGGCCGGCAAGACCGGCACGGCGCAGGTCCGCGCGATGACCAGCCGCGGCAGCGTGAGCGACTGGAAGTCGCGCGACCACTCGCTGTTCATCTGCTACGCGCCGACCGACGCGCCGCGCTACGCCATGTCGGTGGTGGTCGAGCACGGCACCTTCGGCGCCCGCGCCGCCGCGCCGATCGCCAAGGACGTGATGACCTTCCTGTTCGACCCGGCCAAGGCCTGGGAATCGCTGCTCGCCCTGGAAAAGACCTGGGGCGGCACGCCGATCCAGCGGATGGAGGCCAAGTACCGCTCCTACGTCGAGCGGGTCGGGGTCTCCGCGCCCAAGGTCGGCGACGACCGGGCGATCAAGGCGGCGATCACCAAGGCCGACAACACCGAGGCCCCGGTCGACAACGTCGGCACCACCCCCGATACGGCGCTCGACGAGCCGAGCAGCCCCGCGTCCGCCCCGACGCCGCGCGCGAGCCCAGCCGGCGCCGCCAGCCCGGCGCCGGAGAAGCCCTAGCCATGGCCCGCAGCTTCATTCCCGAGCCGATCGCGCAGCAACCCTGGCGGGTTATCCTGCCGCTGACCCTGCTCGTCGCGTTCGGCGCGGCCGTGCTCTATTCGGCGGCAGGCGGCAACCTGCGCCCCTGGGCCCTGACCCATTTCCTGCGCTACCTCGTGTTCCTGGTCATGGCGATCGTCATCTCGCGGATCCGCCGGGACATCTTCAAGCAGTTCGCCTATCCGATCTACGTCGCCGTGCTCGTCCTGCTCATGCTGGTCGAGGCGATCGGCGGCATCGGCGGCGGCAGCCAGCGCTGGCTCAACCTGGGCGTGCTGACCTTGCAGCCGTCCGAACTGATGAAGCCGGCGATCGTGCTGGTTCTCGCCCGGTTCTACGACAGCCTGCCGCCGACCATGACCAGCTCCTGGCGCGCGCTGGTGCCGGCGCTGACCCTGCTCGCCCTGCCTGCGGGGCTGGTCATGCTCCAGCCCGACCTCGGCACGGCGCTGGCCATCTCTTTCGGCGCGGTCGTGGTGATCTTCCTCGCCGGCATTCCGCTGCGCTGGTTCATCGGCGGCGGCCTGGCCGCGGGGACCGCCGCGCCGATCGCCTTCTTCACCCTGCTCCACGACTACCAGCGCAACCGCGTGCTGGTGTTCATGGACCCGGAGAACGATCCGCTCGGCACCGGCTACCACATCACCCAGTCGAAGATCGCGATCGGTTCGGGCGGGTTCTTCGGCAAGGGCTTCGGGATGGGGACGCAGAGCCACCTCGACTACCTGCCGGAAAGCCACACCGACTTCGTCTTCGCGACGATGTCGGAGGAGTGGGGAATGCTCGGCGGGCTGTTCGTCCTGCTGATCTTCGGCCTGATCCTGCGCTGGGGCCTCCAGGTCGCCCGCCGCGCGCCGGACCGCTTCGGGCAGCTCCTTGCCGGGGGCATGACACTGACGATCTTCTTCTACGTCGCGATCAACCTGATGATGGTCATGGGCCTCGCCCCGGTGGTCGGGATTCCCCTGCCGTTCATGAGCCACGGCGGCTCGTCGATGATGACCAACATGATCTGCATCGGCACGATCATGGCCGTCGACCGCTGGCGCGGAGGCTCGCGCGGATTTTCCTGACAAACCCCCTTCCCACCGCCGAAACAGCCGCTATAGGGACCGCTCCCCCGGCGAATCGTCGGGTCCGGCCGCTAAGCACCAATGGCCCGGAATGGACGCATAGCTCAGTTGGTAGAGCAGCTGACTCTTAATCAGCGGGTCCTAG
>CALLNA010000241.1 GCA_938005655.1 uncultured Novosphingobium sp. | reverse complement strand
CACGTTCCACACGCCCGAGGTGTGGTGCTGGAGAAGCTGGAGGAACTTCTTGTGATACTCGTAGGCCGAGGTCATGTCGCAGGAGAAGATGAACTCCTTGTAGGCCGGCAGGCGGCCCTTCGACTCGATCATCAGTGTCTTGAAGTCGTGCGCCATGAAGAACACGCATTCGTTCGGGTAGATCGCCGAGCCGCGGTAGTACTTGCCCATGGCCGGGTTGGCGGCGAGGGCGGCCTTCTCCTGCTCCAGCCGGGTGACGGCGCGCGGATCGGTGGTCAGCAGCACGTTGGAGGCGACCGGCGGCACCGGATCGTCGATTTCCCAGGTCAGCGGCGAGCGGCGGCCCGGATCGGCGGCGAGCAGGTTGCTCATCAGCGTCGTGCCGGTGCGCGGCACGCCCATGACGAAGACCGGGCGCTCGATCGGGCGCTGGAGCAGCTCGGGGTTCTGCTTGAGGTAGTCCTCCACCTTCAGGCGGTTCTTGAGGTAGTGGAGCACGTCGTGCTGGACGCGGGCCAGGCCGGAATCGGTGTACCAGCCCTTGGCGACGCCCGCGTTGACGTCGCCGATCAGGACGTCGAGCCCCTCGCGGTAGGAATTGCCGCCGAAGTCGTCATGCCCGGTTGCCTCGATGGCGGAATCGATGAGTGCGTCGGCGACGAGTTGCTCGGCCATTGCGGCGGTTCCCTTCCCAAATAGCGGTTGATCTTGCGGCCGGGCTTGCTGCCGGCCGGATGGCGGGGAGTAGCGGACAAGCCCGGCTGCTTGGCAACGGGCATGGCATCGCAGATCGGGCCTAATCATCAAGAACGGGCCAGACTCGGCACGCCGCGGACGGCCGCCCGAGCCGGCGATCCGGCCGCTGCCCGGCGGAAATGCGCCGTCTTTCGCCGGCTCGTGCAGGCCAGTGGCGTGGTGGGCAGTCGGGCGGCGGGGAAAAAGATATTTCGTCATCCGCCAGGATAGATCACAAACAGGCCCCTGTAGGAAAATGAAAAATCGGCGGGGATTTATGGGACGGATGATGCGCAGGGGTTTGCTTGGGGCAGCGGCGCTGCAATGGGCGATCGCCGTCTCCGCCGGGGCCGAGCCCGCCGGCTTCCCGGCCGCTCCGGTCCCGCCGAAGGACGCGCCCAACGTGCTGATCGTGATGACCGACGATGTCGGCTTCGCCGCGTCGAGCGCGATGGGCGGCGGCATCCCGACCCCCACTCTCGAACGGCTCGCGGCGAACGGCCTGACCTATACCAACTTCCACACGACCGCGCTCTGCTCGCCGACCCGGGCGGCTCTGCTGACCGGGCGTAACCACCACGCGGTTGGCTTCGGCACCGTGTCCGACCTCGCCTTGGGCGAGCCCGGCTACAACTCGGTGATCCCCAAGAGCGCCGGGACGATCGCCCAGATCCTTTCCGCCGCCGGCTACGACACGGCCATGCTCGGCAAGAACCACAATGTCCCGACCTGGCAGGGCGGCACGGTCGGGCCGTTCGACCAGTGGGCGAGCGGCCTCGGCTTCAAGTACTTCTACGGCTTCCACGGCGGCTGGACCGACCAGTTCCGGCCGCAGCTCGTCGAGAACACGCGGATGGTCGATCCGCCCGCTGCGCCCGACGGGACGGAGAAGGGCTATATCCTCGAACGGGACCTCGCCGATCGCTCGGTCGCCTGGCTCCAGACGCAGGACGTCCAGCATCCGCAGACCCCGTTCCTGATGTACTACGCGCCCGGCACGGCCCACGCGCCCTTGCAGGCCCCGGCCGAATGGATCGCCCGGTTCAAGGGCAAGTTCGACGCCGGGTGGGACGCCTATCGCGACGCCGCCTTCGCCCGGCAGAAGCGCCTCGGCCTGATCCCCGGGAACGCCCGGCTCGCGCCGCTGCCCGAGGGGATTCGCCCATGGAAGGAGCTCTCGCCGGACGAGCGGCGGGTCGCGGCCCGCTACATGGAGGCCTATGCCGCGATGCTCGCCTACAGTGACGCGCAGGTCGGCCGGGTGCTCGACGAGCTCAAGCGCTCGGGCCGGCTCGACAACACGCTGGTCGTCTTCATCGAGGGCGACAACGGCGCCTCGGGCGAGGGGGGCGAGCTTGGAACCTTCA
Source organism: uncultured Novosphingobium sp. (assembly GCA_938005655.1). Lineage (GTDB taxonomy): Bacteria > Pseudomonadota > Alphaproteobacteria > Sphingomonadales > Sphingomonadaceae > Novosphingobium. Next base: position 7,867 of record CALLNA010000241.1, on the reverse strand, counting down.
ACTACATGACCCGCATGAGCATGAGCGCGAACCCGGCCGAGGAGAAGGCCTGGTCGCACGCCCATGTCGACCGGATCGGCGGCCCCGCCAGCAACTCGGTCGGGCCGATCGGCTGGGCGGCGGCGATGAACACGCCGTTCCCCTATTACAAGACCATCGCCTCGCGGCTCGGCGGCGTGACCAACGGCATGGTCGTCTCCTGGCCGGCGCGGCTCAAGGAGCGCGGCCTGCGCACCCAGTTCACCCACGTCACCGACGTCCTGCCGACGATCCTCGAAGCCGCCGGCGTCCCCGCGCCCCAGAGCCTCGGCGGTGTCGCCCAGCAGGGCTTCGACGGGGTGAGCTTCGCCTACAGCTTCACCCAGCCCGCCGCGCCGGCCCGCCACCGCACGCAGTATTTCGAGATCTTCGGCAATACCGCGATCTATCACGATGGCTGGCTGCTCGCCGAGCGGGTGCGGACCGATCCCCGCATCGGCGCGGCGCAGCCCGATCCGGCGCAGCCCTGGCAGCTCTACGACCTCGGCAACGATCCCTCGCAGACCGAGGACGTCGCCGCGGCCCATCCCGACAAGGTGGCCGAGCTTCAGGCGCTGTGGCAGGCCGAGGCGACGCGCAACCACGTCTTCCCGGTCTCGACCAGCAACCGCGCGGCCATGCTGCCCGGCGCCCGGCCCGAGCCGCTGTCCGAGCCCGGACGCTATGCCTTCCACCCCTCTCCCGACCGCTATCCGGAGGGCGTGTTCCCCGGGCTCGGCAACCGGAGCTGGACGATCGCCGCCGATCTCGACGTGCCCGCCGGCGGCGCCGAGGGCGTGCTGGCGGCCCAGGGCGGGCGGATGTCCGGCTGGACCTTCGTCGTGCTCAAGGGCGCGCCGACCTTCCTCTACCGCACCAGCGATCGCGACGACGCGCTGTTCCGCCTCGCCGCGCCGCAACCCCTGGCTCCCGGCCGTCATGCAGTCTCCGTCGCCTTCGCCATCGACGGGGCGGGCTTCGGCCGGGGCGGACGGTTCGTGCTCAGCATCGACGGCAGGGAAGCGGCGCAGGGCCGGGTCGAGCGCACCGTGCCGTTCCACTTCGCCCCCGAGGACGCGACCATCGGCCGTGACGGCGGCTCGTCGATCACGGACGACTACGCCGTGCCCTTCGCCTTCACCGGCACGCTGCGCGAGGTGACGGTGGAACTGGGCCCGGTCCAGCCGCTTGCCTCCCCGCCGCCACCGGCGAAGTGAGGCGGGCCGGCTAGGCGGATCGCGGAACGTCGAGCAGGTCCTCGATGAACAGCGAGACCAGCATCGCCTGGCTGGCGACCCCAGCCTTGGCGTAGATCTGGCTCAACTGCGAGCGGATCGTGCCGGCGGCCGCGCCGCGCAGCCGCGCGATCTCGGCCACGTCGCAGCCTTTCAGGGCGAACAGCGCGACCTCGCCTTCGCCCGGTGTCAGCTTCCACTCCCGGAAGCGCAGGGCGATATGGTCCGAAAGCGCGCCTTGGGCGCGGGCCAGCGATTGTTTCTGCCAGCGCAGCTCGCGGATCAGCCTGGTGATGTAGCGCCAGCTCAGGACGATTCCGCCAAGGAGGGCCACGGCGACGAGGCATTCCAGGGCCGCCGCGATGCTGAAGCCGGGCCTGGCCCAGGCAGCGATCTGATCTTCCACCCCGTCCACGACGAAGAAGACGGCGGCGATCGTCTGGAACGCCATGATCGTCACCGGGAATACCATGTGGCGGTCCAGGATTTCGCCTGCGCTTTCGGCATCGCTCGATCGGAAAAAGGCCATACGACTTTCGCTTAGAGGGGGGATTTAAGCGCCTGCTTATAGGCAGGTCCCGCCCTCCGGCCTAGCAGCCGCCCGGACAATCTTTCGAGGCGAGAGCACGACCATGGCTGAGGAATGGAAAGACGCAGCGATCAAGGTCCCCGCGGTGACGCTGGGCTTCTGGATCATCAAGATACTGGCGACGACCTTTGGTGAAACCGCCGGGGACAGCGTCTCGATGTCCTGGTTGGGCGAGACCACGGCGGAAGCGCCGACATCGTTCTGGCAAGGCGGCTACCTGATCGGCAGCGCCATCTTCGGGCTGGTCCTGGCCCTGCTGGTGTTCCTGCAAATCCGCAGCGGGCGCTTCAACCCCTGGCTCTACTGGGCGACGATCGTCGCCTCGACCACGGCGGGAACGACCATGGCGGACTTCGCCACCCGGTCGCTGGGCATCGGCTATCCGGGCGGCTCCCTCCTGCTGCTCGCCCTGGTGCTGCTCTCGCTGTTCGTCTGGCACCGGGCGCTGGGGACGATCTCGGTCAGCTCGGTGCATGAGCCGAAGGCGGAACTCTACTATTGGGTGACGATCACCTTCTCGCAGACCCTGGGCACGGCCCTGGGCGACTGGATCGCGGACGGGCCGCTCGGCTACCTGGGATCGGCCGCGATCTTCGGCTCGGCGCTGGCGCTGATCGCGCTGGCCTATTACCGCACCGCGATCAGCCACGTCGCGCTGTTCTGGGCTGCCTTCATTCTCCCCCGTCCGCTGGGCGCGGTGGTGGGCGACTTCCTCGACAAGCCGCTGGCGAAGGGCGGGCTGGAGCTGAGCCGGGTCGGAGCCTCGCTGGTGCTGGCCCTCGCGATCGGCGGTCTGATCCTGGTGGTCCACCGCAAAGGCGCGCCGTCCGCCGCAAGCGGGGAGGCCTGAGGTGCGGCGGCGCCTGTCGCGCACGCTGCGCCTTGCCGTTCCGCTGGCGGTGCTGACGCCGACTTCCGCCTGGGCCGGGCCGCCGTTCCTCACCGACGATCCCGAGCCGACCGAGACTGGCCACTGGGAAATCTACGGACCGTTTGCCGAGAGCGAGGGGAAGGGGGCGGACTACAGCGGGGCGGTTGGAGTCGAGATCAACTATGGCGCCGCCCCTGGCGTGCAACTCACCGTGGAACTGCCCGTCGCCTATGTGCACGATGCGGCCGGTATGAAGTGGGGCGCGGGCGATGTCGCCGTCTCGGTGAAGTACCGCTTCTACCATGACGAGAAGGCGGGGTTCTCCGTCGCCGCCTTTCCCGGGCTGACCCTGCCCACCGGCAGCAACGGCATGGGCAGCGGCAGGGTCACGGCGCTCCTGCCGCTATGGTTCCAGAAGGATGCGGGACCCTGGTCGGTGTTCGGCGGTGGGGGCTATGCGATCAATCCGGGCGAGGGCAATCGCGACTACTGGACGGGCGGCATCGCCGTGACGCGCCAGGTCACGCCCAAGCTGCTGATCGGCGTGGAGGCCGACCGGCAGGGCGCGGATACGGTCGGCGGCAATGGCTCGACCAGCCTGGGAATCGGCGCGATCTATCAACTGAAGGTGCCGTTCCGCCTGCTGGCTTCAGGCGGCCCGACCTTCGAGGACGGCGGTGGAGCGGCCGGCTTCCATGCCTTCCTCGCGCTCGGCCTGGATTTCTAGGACCGTTCCGGCTCCGGCCTGGCCTGGACCGCCCCCGGCACCCGCTGCCGCGTCCGGAAATGGCTGGGGCTGATCCCCGTCGCGCGGCGGAAGGCGAAGGTGAAGCTGGAGGGCGAGGCGAAGCCCATGGCGAAGGCGATGCCCTTCACGCTCTCGCCGGCCATCAGCAGGCGCTTGGCGGTCTCCATCCGGCGCTGCTCGATGTAGTCGCCGATCGAGCAGCCTCGGCTCGCCCGGAAGCCGCGGGTGAGCTGGCGGACCGAGATGCTGCACAGGTCGGCCAGCTCCTTGAGGCCGGGCGCGGTCAGGTCGTCGCTCAGCCGCTCGTCGATCAGCCGCAGCCGCCACGAGGCGAGGCCGCCGGTGATCGAGCGCTCCACCACCTCCAGGCAGAAGCGGCCGAGCTCGATCGCCAGCTCGCCGCTGAGGAACTCGATCATCTGCGCGCCGGCGAAGCCGGGGTGGCGTACTTCCTCGGTCAGGCGGAACAGCAGGTTGCGGATACGGGCGCTGCTGATGTCGAGCGCGGCGGACAGGCGCTTGTCGGTCCACTCCAGCGTCTCGCCGAGGATCGAATGGAGCGCGTCGGCCTTGAGCAGGCAGGTCAGCGAGGCCTGCGCGCCGGCCCCACCGCGGATGTGCAGCGCCTCGCCGGGCGGGACCAGGAAGATCTCGCCCAGCGGCTCGTAGCGGTGCGGGCCCCAATGCGCGTGATAGGACGCGCGGGAATAGAGCGGGCGAGGGGTGAGGCAGAGGTTGATCTGGTAGGATTCGTCGTCGCGCAGCACGCTTTCGGTCGGCGTCGGGATGTGGAAGCCGACGAGCTGGGCGGTCAGCACCCGGCCACGCACCTCGGCCTCGACCGTCATCGTCGCCTGTTCGGTGCGGATGGGCGGGGCGGCGGCCACGGTAATTCTGTCCTCGATTGAATACTGTGTCTCGATTTCTACGGCATGGCCCATTGCGCCGCAAGCCCCCGCCGGACGACAAGATGCCTGCACGCACCCCGGCAAGGACGGTGCTCCGGCTTTTTCGCGTTCATGGGAGAATTTGATGGCTAAGGGCCTGTTCGACTGCACCGGCAAGGTCACGCTGGTCACGGGTGGCAACGGCGGGATCGGCCTCGGCTTCGCCATGGGCGTGGCCAAGCAGGGCGGCGACGTGGCGATCTGGGCCCGCAACGCCGAGAAGAACGCGGCGGCCAAGGCGGCCCTGCTCGAAGCCGGCGCGGGCCGGGTCGAGGCCTACCAGGTCGACGTGTCCTCCGAGGAGGCGATCCTCGCCGGCTACGACAGGTTCATGGCCGACTTCGGCCGGATCGACTGCGTCTTCGCCAATTCCGGCGCGAGCCCGCGCTACAACTCGGTCTTCGACATGCCGACCGAGCACTGGCTGGACTTCCAGAAGACCGCGCTGCACGGCGCCTTCTTCACCCTGCGCGAGGCGGCGCGGCACATGAAGGCCCGCGCCGAGGCGGGCGAGCCGGGCGGCAGCCTGGTCGCCTGCGGCTCGGGCTCGCTCTACCAGGGCCTGCCGGGCAAGATGGAATATGCTGGCTCCAAGTGCGCCGTGGCCGGCGTGATCCGCTGCCTCGCGGTCGAGCTGGGCGAGTTCGGCATCCGCGCCAACGTGGTCGCGCCCGGGCTCATCATCACGCCGATGATGGGCGATCCCAACGGTCCGGCCGCGCAGTACCTCGAAAAGACCTTCGCCCCCCAGACGCCGGTCAAGCGCGTCGGCTACCCCGAGGACTTCGAGGGCATCGGCGCTTATCTGTGCTCGGATTCCTCGGCTTTCCTCACCGGGCAGACCATCTACATCGACGGCGGCTACATGATTCGTCCGTAAGCGGCGCGCAGAATTGGGAGAGATACGATGAAGCTGCTCAACATCCACGGCGTCGGCGACGTCCGCCTCGACGACTACACCCGGCCCGAGGCCGGTCCCAAGGACGTGGTCGTCAAGATCAAGGCCGCGGGCATTTGCGGCAGCGACCTCAGCTACATCAAGATCGGCGGGATGCCGAGCGAGCCCGGCGGCACGACTGCGCTGGGCCACGAGGCGGCGGGCGAGGTGATCGAGGTCGGCTCGGAAGTTTCCGGCATCCTGGTTGGCCAGCAGGTCGTCATCAACGGCATGACCACGCCCAGCAACGTCGGCAGCGGCGGGCCGGAAGGCGCCTTCACCGAGGAGCTGCTGGTCCGCGAGGCGCGGCTCGGCGATTCCATCCTGCCGATCCCCGAGGGCATTCCCTACGACATCGCCGCGATGTGCGAGCCGCTCGCCGTCGCCATGCACGGCGTCAACCGCGCCGACGTGAAGCCCGGCGACAAGGTCGTGGTCTTCGGTTGCGGCCCGATCGGGCTCGGCATGATCCTCTGGCTGGTCGATCGCGGGATCAACGACGTCGTCGCGCTCGACCTCGCGGCCGAGCGGCGCGAGCGGGCCATGGCGCTGGGCGCGCGGGCGGCGCTGAACCCGCTCGAGGTGGACCTGCGGGCCGAGCTCGCCAGGCTCCACGGCGAGGTGCCCTCGTTCAACCGCGTCGGCGTCGGCACCGACGCCTTCATCGATGCGGCCGGCGCGCCGAACATCCTGACCGACGTCATCATGATGGCCAAGTGGCACGCCAAGCTGGTCATCACCGCGGCCTACATGAAGCCGATCGAGTTCCCGGTCGGCCGGATGCTGACCAGCGAGATGACGATCACCACGGCGGTCGGCTATCCCACCGAGTTCCCCGACGTGCTCGCCGCCATGCCGCGCCTCCGCGACAAGATCGCCTCGCTGATCAGCCACCACCTGCCGTTCGAGCAGATCCTCGACGGGCTCAAGGTCGCCGCCACGCCGGAATCGGCCAAGGTGATGATCGAGTTCGAGGGAGCCTGAGCCGTGGCCGAGGACAACGGACCCAAGCTCGCCAATCTCGTCCGCTCGGGCGACGCGCAAACCGAGGCGGTCGAGATCACGCCGTTCGTCTTCATGGCGAACGACATCTCCAACGCCTACCTGGTGACGACCTCGGACGGCGACGTGGTCATCAACACCGGGATGCCCGAAGGTGCCGAGCGCAGCCACAAGCTGTTCGCCCCGCACCGCACTGGCCCCTTGCGCTATATCATCCTGACCCAGAGCCACGCCGATCACTTCGGCGGGGTCCCGGTGTTCCGCGAGCCGGGCACGAAGATCGTCGGCGGGCCGAACTTCAACGAAGCCCTGGCCGACATGATGGGCCTGCAATCGTTCTTCGGCCAGCGCACCTACAAGCTCTGGGGCTCGACCCTGAAGCGCGACAACTCGCCCAAGCCGATCCCGACGCCCGAGGAGGTCGCGCCCGACATCCTCGTCGACCGCGAGTTGACGTTGGAAGTCGGCAACCGCAAGTTCGTGCTGATCTCCGCGCCCGAGGGCGAGACGATCGACAACATCGCGGTGTGGTTGCCGAACGAGAAGATCGTCTTCACCGGCAACACCTTCGGCCCGGTCTGGCTGTCGATGCCCTTCCTCAACACCCTGCGCGGCGACAAGCCGCGGCTGGTGCGCAACTACCTCAAGTCGCTGGAGGCGATCCGCGACCTCGACGCCGAGATCGTCGTCACTGGCCACGGCGAGCCGATCCGCGGCAGGCAGCGCATCCGCGAGGATCTCGACCGGATGTACGCCGCGGTCAGCCATGTCCGCGACTACACGCTCGACGGGATGAAGGCGGGCAAGACCGTCCACCAGCTCATGCGCGAGTTCGTCTGGCCGGATAACCTCCAGATCGGCGAGTTCCACGGCAAGGCGAGCTGGGCGGTCAAGTCGATCTGGCGCGAGTACGCGGGCTGGCTGCACTATGAGGACGGGACGACCGAGCTTTACGGCGTGCCGCGCTCCAGCGTTTACGCTGACATCGCCGAGCTGGCGGGCGGGGCGGCCAGGCTGGCCGAGCGCGCCCGGCAAAAGCTCGACGCCGGCCAGCCGCTGGAAGCGCTGCACCTCACCGACATCGCGCTGGGTGCGGAGCCGGACGACGCGGCCGCGCTCGGCGTGAAGCTCGCCGCGAGCAAGCTGCTGCTGGAGCAATCCGGGCAGAGCAACCTCAGCGAAACCATGTGGCTGCGTTCGGAGATCGCGGACCTCGAAACGAAGCTCGCGGGAGCAGGATAGCCCTCGCGGGATGGCGAATAGATAGTCGTTACTATCTTAAAGAATGTCTTGTTTGTGACGCATCCGGCCATCTGACAAGACAGTCTCGATAACACATACTCGGAAGAGATCATGACGAAGACCCTGACCCATCTGGAGCGGCTAGAGGCCGAGGCGATCCATATCATGCGCGAGGTTGTGGCCGAGGCGGAGCGGCCCGTGCTGCTCTATTCGGTCGGCAAGGGTTCGGCGGTGATGCTGCACCTGGCGCGCAAGGCGTTCTATCCCTCGCCGCCGCC
>CALLNA010000240.1 GCA_938005655.1 uncultured Novosphingobium sp. | reverse complement strand
AGGAACAGTTCATCGCCGCGCAGTTCCAGGTGCGTTCGATTCCCACCGTCTATGCCGTTTTCCAGGGCCAGCCGGTCGCCGACCTGACGCAGGCACGCAGCGAATCGCAGTTGAAGGCCACGCTCGACCAGCTGCTGGCCAAGCTGCCGATCGCGGGCGGCGGCGCCCCGGCGCAGGACATCGCCCCGCTGCTGGCGATGGGCGAGGAGGTGCTGGACGGCGGCGACGGCGAGCGGGCGGCGGGCATCTTCGCCCAGATCGTCGACATGGCGCCGGATTCGCCCGCCGCGATCTCCGGCCTGGTCCGCGCCCTGGTGCTCGCCGGACGGTCCGAAGAGGCCGAGGCCGCGCTCGCCGCGCTCGATCCCAAGCTGGCCGCCGATCCCGCGATCGAGCGCGCCCAGGCGGCGCTGGCGCTGGCCAAGGATGCGCCCGAGGAAGGCGAGCTTGCCGCCCTGCGCGCCGCCGCGGCCGAGCGGCCCGCCGACATGGACGCCCAGCTCGCCTTCGCCAACGCGGTCTTCGCCGCGGGCGACCGCGACGCGGCGGCCGACACCCTGCTCAAGATGATCGCCGCCGACCGCGAGTGGAACGAGGGCGCGGCCAAGGCAAAGCTGCTCCAGATCTTCGAGGCGATCGGGCTGGAGGACCCCTGGGTCTCGGCGACGCGGCGGCGGCTCTCGACCCTGCTGTTCGGCTAGCGGCCGGCCCCCGCGTGGCGCGGATCTCGATCTTCCCCCTGCCCGGCGCGGTGCTGTTCCCCGGCCTGCAACTGCCGCTGCACATCTTCGAGCCGCGCTATCGCGCGATGGTCGGCGACGCCCTGGCGCGCGACCGCCGGATCGGGATGATCCAGCCGCAGCGTGCGGCCGAGGGCGCGCCGCTCTACCTGATCGGCTGCCTCGGCAAGATCGGCGAGGTCGAGGCGCTCGACGACGGGCGGTTCAACATCGTGCTCGAGGGAGAGGCGCGCTTCCGCATGCTGCGCGAGCTCGACGTGACGACCCCGTTCCGCCAGGTCGAGGCCGAATTGCTCGACGAGGACTCCGGCGAGGCGCTCGCCCCGGTCGAACGCGCGCTGTTCGAGCGCGAGGCGCGGCGCTTCGCCGATGCCCAGGGCTACAGCGTCGACTGGGATTCGGTCTCGCGGCTCGACGACGTGTCGCTGATCAACGGCGTCTCGCAGATCGCCCCGTTCGATGCCGCGGCCAAGCAGGCGCTGCTCGAAGCCGACGGCATCGCCGCCCGCTGCGAGCTGCTGGTCCAGCTGATGCAGTTCTTCGGCCGCCGCGACGGCGACGAGGGCGCGGCGACGCTGCAATAGCGGAGATGCGGAAGATCAGCGCGAGGCGCTGAGGCGCGTGCCGTAGGATTCGCTGCGATAGCCGTCGTAGATCGCGCGGGCGATCGTGGCGATGCGGGCGTCGCGGGCGGGCTTGCCGCCCTGCCCCGTGGTATAGACCGCGACGGCGATCGCCCGGCCGTCCGGGCTCTCGATGATGCCGACGTCGCTGGAGGTGTTGTTGAGCGTGCCGGTCTTGTGCGCGATCCGCGCGTCCTCGGGAAGCTGGGCGCGCATCCGGCCCTTGCCGGTCACGCAGCGGCTCATCGCGCCGAGCAGGACCGAGCGGCTCGACGGGCTCAGCCACTGGCCCTGGTAGAGGCCGCTGAGCAGCTCGACCATCGCCAGCGGGGTCGCGCTGTCGCGCACGTCGACCGAGACCGCCGGGTTGATCGCCCCGTCGTCGCGAACCAGCGTGGCGATCGTGCGGTCCATGCGGATGCCGCTGATCCCGGCGCGGGCCAGCCAGCGGTTGACCGCGCCCGGCCCGCCGATCGCGGCGAGCAGCGCGTCGGTCGCATGGTTGTCGCTGCGGGTCAGGGCCAGCTCGATCAGCCGCTCGGCCGAGAGCATGGCGCCCGGGCGCACCGGGGCCTGGGCCGAGGAGAACTTTGCCGAGGGCACCGGCATCATCAGCGGATACTGGTCGGAAAGGCGGTAGCGGCCCTGGTCGACGCCTTCGAGGAAGGTCGCGACGATGGCGATCTTGCTGGTGCTGGCCAGCGGGAAGGGTTGGCTGCCGAGCACCGAGATGGTGCGGCCGGAGGAGAGATCGACCGCGGCGACGCCGATGCGCCCCTGCGCGGCATTGGCCAGAGTGGCGACCTGTGCCTCCAGCGGGCTCGAATAGCGGACCGGCTGCTGGATGTAGGGCTGGACCGCATAGGGCGCGGGCGCCGCCGGCTTCGCCGGGCGCACCAGGCCGATCGAGCGATCGAAGGCGGCTTCGAGATCGTCGGCGCTCGCCGACGCGGCAGGAGCAAAGGCTCCGGCCAACGCCAGGGCACCGCACAACAGCGATTTGAGACCCATCTTCTTCACGTGACTACCGTACACCGTCCACCCTTGTCAGAGGCTTAACCCGGATGCGGAACGGGCAAAAAGCGCGCGGCGATGAATCGCACTGATTTTGCGGCGATTTCCACCATTTAGGCGACGATTGCCGGAACCGGGACCTCAAATCGCCTATTGCGCGCGCCGTTCGATCACCCGGTTGGGCGGAATATTGCAGCAATCGGCCGGGTCGACGGAGCGCCAGGAACTGGCCCGTCATGAGCCGAGTCGATGCATCCGCGATACCGGGTTTGCCTTTGCAATCCGGGCGAAGTTCCATAGGCAGTAGCCCGGCTGCCGAAAAAGGCGGCGAACAAGGGGAGCTGCCATGAAGACCGTCCTGATCGCCCTGCTGGCCGCAACCGTGCCGGCCACCGCCGCCCTGGCCGAGACCGCCGCCGGCCCCGTCGCCCGCACCGAGAGCGGGCAGGCGCGCGGCAGCGTCGAGGACGGCGTGGCGAGCTGGAAGGGCATCCCCTTCGCCGCGCCGCCGGTCGGCGCGCTGCGCTGGCGCGCGCCGCAGCCCGCGGCGAAGTGGCAGGGCGTGCGCGACGCCACGCGCTACGGCCATGACTGCATGCAGCAGCCCTTCGGCGGAGACGCCGCGCCGCTCGGCACCCCGCCGGCGGAGGATTGCCTATACCTCAACGTCTGGAAGCCCTCCGGCGTTGCGGGTAAGCTGCCGGTCGTGCTGTGGATCTACGGCGGCGGCTTCGTCAACGGCGGGTCCTCGCCGCCGACCTATTCGGGTGCGAACCTTGCCCGGAAAGGCGTGATGGTCGTCAGCTTCAACTACCGGCTCGGGCGCTTCGGCACCTTCGCCCATCCGGCGCTGACCAAAGCGAACGAGGACGGCGGCCTCGCCGGCAACTTCGGCTACCTCGACCAGATCGCCGCGCTGAAATGGGTCCATCGCAACATCGCCCAGTTCGGCGGCGACCCGGCCAACATCACCGTGATCGGCGAGAGCGCGGGCGGCATGTCGGTCCACACGGTCCTGACCTCGCCCCTGTCGCGCGGGCTGGTCCGGCGCGCCGTGGTCATGTCCGGCGGCGACGGCCAGGGCATGGGCGCGCTGACCCCGGCGACGGCCGAGCAGATCGGCGCGGAGTTCATGGCCGGCAAGGGCATCGCCCCCGACGATCCCCAGGCGCTCGCCAAGATGCGCGCGCTCAGCGCCGAGCAGGTGACGGACGGCCTCGGCCTGATGAAGCTGTTCCAGGGCGGCAAACGCGACTTCTCCAGCCCCTTCACCGACGGGCGGATCGTGATCGACGTGCCGACCGCCTACCGCGCGGGCACCTTCACCAAGGGCCCGGTGATGATCGGGGCGACCAGCGCCGACATCGGCGGCGATGCCGGCTCCATGATCACCGGCGTCCGGACCCTGGGCGGCGCGATCGCCAGGCAGGGCCTGCCGGTCTATGCCTACCGCTTCTCCTACGTCGCCGAATCGCTCAAGACGCCCGGCGCGCAGCACGCCAGCGACATCCCGTTCTTCTTCGACACCCAGGCAATCAAGTACGGCCCCGCGACCACTCCGCGCGACAACGCGATGGGCAATGCGATCAGCGACTACCTGGTCAACTTCGCCAGGACAGGAAACCCGAACGGCGCCGGCCTGCCCCAATGGCCGCGCTACGATCCAGCCGCCGACGTCATCATGGACTTCGCCGCCGACGGCAAGCCCCGCGTCGGACGAGACCCGCTGACGGCGGGGAAGTAGGACCCTGACTCCCTTCCGCTTCAGAGGAGGGGATATGGGCTAGAGCCGCACCGCTTCCCTGCCCTCCAGCCGATGCGTACAGCCGAGCGCGCGGGCGTCGTCGCCTTCGCCGAGTGCGGCGACGGTGCGCCAGCCGACGGCGCGGAGGCGGGCGGCGGTTTCGGCGTCATGGCCCAGCGGCAGGAACAGGGCATCGCGCGGGGGCTCGCCCGCGGCGAGGACGTCGATCAGCGGGTCGGGGTAGAGCGAGAAGCCGATCGCAGGCTCGTCGCCGCCGTCCTTGGCAAGGATGCGGTAGGAGCCGCCCCGGCCCAGCGCGCCGCGCACGCCCTCGGCGTAGATCGTGAAGCCGAACCAGGACTGGTACTCGAAGCCGTGGCGCTCGCTGGGGTCGAGCGTCAGCCGCGCCGTGCCGGTGACGCGCGCGGCGATCTGGCGCAGCGCGGCGATGCGCTCCGCCAAGACGCCGCCCCCCGGACTATGGGCCGCGTCGATCGCCGCAAGGGTGCGGATCGCCTCATCGAACGGCCCGGTGGCGTAGAGCAGCGGCAGGTAGGCCTCGCCCCCTGCGGCGACGAGACCGCCCGCGTCCTTGGCGTCCAGTTCGCGGCGCACCGCCTCGATCCGGTCCGGGGCGAGCGGCAGGGCCTTCGCGGCCAGGGCGTCGACCAGGTCGGGCAGGGTGAAGTCGACCGACAGGCCGGTCGCGCCGGCCGCCTGCAAGGCGGCGATGGCCATGGCGACCACCTCGCCCGCCGCCTCGACGCCATCGTTGCCGATCAGCTCGGCGCCGAGTTGCAGCCGCTCGCGCGTGGGGTCGAGCCCGTCGCCCTTGATCGTGACGACCTGGCCCGCGTAGCACAGCCGCAGCGGCCGCGCCGCACCGGCCAGGCTGGTCGCGGCGATGCGGCCGATCTGGGGCGTGATGTCCGAGCGCAGGGCCAGGGTCCGCAGGCTGGCCGGATCGACGAAGCGGAACATCCGCCGGGGCTGGACCCCGGCCATGCGGCTCGCCAGCGACTTCTCGAACTCGAGGCCTGGCGGCTGGACCCGGTCGTAGCCGTGGCCGTCCATGACGTCGATGATCGCCCGCGTCACGCGCGCAGCGACGGCGGCGCTTGCCGGCAAGCGGTCTTCGAGCCCCTCGGGCAGCAGGTCGCGATCGGTGTCTTCCATGGGCGGGGCCTTTAGCGGCGCAAGGCGCAAAAGTCTCCCCTCCCGCAAGCGGGAGGGGAGCCGATCAGAACGCCAGGGCCTTCACCGTGCGGACGCCGGGCAGCTTGCTGGCGGCGTCGAGCACTTCCTGCGGCACGCGGCTGTCGACCGAGAGCAGCAGGACCGCCTCGCCGCCGGCCTCGCGGCGGCCGAGGTGGAAGGTGCCGATGTTGATGCCGGATTCGCCGAGCAGGGTGCCGATCCGGCCGATGAAGCCGGGGGCGTCCTGGTTGACGATGTAGAGCATGTCGCCTTCGAGGTCCGCCTCGATGCCGACGCCGAAGATCTCGACGAGGCGCGGGGCGGTGTTGGCGAACAGGGTGCCGGCGACCGAGCGCTCGCCCTGGCTGGTCGTGGCGGTGACGCGGACCAGGGTGTGGTACACGCCCTCGCGGTCATGCCGGACCTCGCGCACGTCCATCCCGCGCTCCTTGGCGAGGAACGGCGCGTTGACCATGTTCACCGTGTCCGAATAGCGCCGCATCAGGCCCGAGAGCACCGCGCCGGTGATCGGCTTGATGTTGAGCTGGGCGGCCGCGCCCTCGACCTCGATCGACAGCTTGTCGAGGTTGTCGTGGGCGAGCTGGCCGATCAGCGAACCGAGCCGCTCGGCAAGCGCCATGTAGGGCTTGAGCTTCGGCGCTTCCTCGGCCGAGAGCGAGGGCATGTTGAGCGCGTTGGTGACGCCGCCGGTGACGAGGTAGTCGGCCATCTGCTCAGCCACCTGGAGGGCGACGTTGACCTGGGCCTCGTTGGTCGAGGCGCCGAGGTGCGGGGTGCAGATGAAGTTCGGCGTGCCGAACAGCGGCGATTCCTTGGCCGGTTCGGTCTGGAACACGTCGAGCGCCGCGCCCGCGACATGGCCCGAATCCAGCGCTTCCTTGAGCGCCGCCTCGTCGACCAGGCCGCCGCGCGCGCAGTTGATGATCCGCACGCCGGGCTTGGTCTTGGCGAGGTTCTCCTTCGAGAGGATGTTGCGGGTCTGGTCGGTCAGCGGCGTGTGCAGGGTGATGAAGTCCGCCCTGGCCAGCAGGGGGTCGAGGGCGGCCTTCTCGACGCCCCTCTCCACCGCGCGCTCCGGGGTGAGGAAGGGATCGAAGGCGACGACCTTCATCTTGAGGCCGAGCGCGCGGCTGGCGACGATCGAGCCGATGTTGCCCGCGCCGATCAGGCCCAGGGTCTTGCCCGTGACCTCGACGCCCATGAAGCGGTTCTTCTCCCATTTGCCGGCCTGGGTCGAGGCGTCGGCCTCGGGAAGCTGGCGGGCGAGCGCGAACATCAGGGCGATGGCGTGCTCGGCCGTGGTGATCGAGTTGCCGAACGGCGTATTCATCACCACGACGCCCTTGGCCGAAGCGGCGGGGATGTCGACGTTGTCGACGCCGATGCCGGCGCGGCCGATGACCTTGAGGTTGGTCGCGGCGTCGAGTATCTCCTGCGTCACCTTGGTCGAGGAGCGGATCGCGAGGCCGTCGTACTTGCCGATGATCTCCTTGAGCTCATCGGGCTTGAGGCCGGTGATCTCCTCGACGTCGCAGCCGCGCTCGCGGAAGATCGCGGCGGCGTTGGGGTCCATCTTGTCGGAAATGAGGACTTTGGGCTTAGTCATGTCTTGGTTCCTTCGTCACCCCGGCCTTGAGCTAGGGTCCCGCTCGTGTGCGGGAGGGAAGTGAGGAAGCGGGACCCCGGCTCAAGGCCGGGGTGACGCAAATCAGGCGTTCCTGGTCGTCTCGTAGGCCCAGTCGAGCCAAGGGCCGAGCGCCTCGATGTCGGCGGCGTCGACGGTCGCGCCGCACCACACGCGCAGGCCCGGAGGGGCGTCGCGATAGCCGGCCACGTCATAGGCCGCGCCTTCCTTCTCCAGCAGGCCGGCGAAGGCCTTGATGAAGTCGGCGTCGGCGCCCTCGACCGAGAGGCAGACCGAGGTCTTGGAGCGGCTCGCCGGATCGGCGGCGAGGTGCGATAGCCAC
>CALLNA010000239.1 GCA_938005655.1 uncultured Novosphingobium sp. | reverse complement strand
GATCGGCCCGCCGATGCGGGTCGAGACGCGCAGCGGCGACACGCCCTCCGAGCGCAAGGCCCGCCAGCGCGCCCGCCCGCCGCATGTCCTGCTGACCACGCCCGAATCGCTCTCGCTGCTGCTCTCCTATCCCGAGGCGGCGCAGATGTTCGCCGGGCTGAGACGGGTGGTGATCGACGAGGTCCACGCCTTCGCCACGACCAAGCGCGGCGACCTGCTCGCCCTGGCGCTGACCCGGCTCCAGGCCATCGCGCCGGAGATGAAGCGCGCCGCGCTCTCCGCCACCCTCGCCGATCCCGAGAGCTTCCGCGACTGGCTCGCCCCCTGGGGGGAGGTGGACACGGTCGCGCTGGTCGAAGGCGAGGCGGGCGCCGAGCCCGAGGTCGAGATCCTCCTGCCCGAGGAGAACCGCGTGCCGTGGAGCGGCCATGCCGCCGCCTGGGCGGTGCCGCAGCTCTACGAGGAGATCCGGCGCAATCGCACCACCCTGGTCTTCACCAACACGCGGTTCCTGGCCGAGCTGATCTTCCGCCTGCTGTGGGACGTCAACGAGGCGAACCTGCCGATCGGCATCCACCACGGCTCGCTGTCGAAGGAGGCGCGGCGCAAGGTCGAAGGGGCGATGGCGCGGGGCGAGCTGCGTGCGCTGGTCTGCACCGCCAGCCTCGACCTTGGGGTCGACTGGGGCGACATCGACCTCGTCGTCCAGATGGGCGCGCCCAAGGGCTCGTCGCGGCTGCTCCAGCGGATCGGGCGGGCCAATCACCGGCTCGACCAGCCGAGCCGCGCCCTGCTCGTCCCCGGCAACCGCTTCGAATACCTCGAGGCCCAGGCCGCGCTGGAGGCGGTCGAGCAGGGGACGCGCGACGGGGAGGATTTCCGCCCCGGCGGGCTCGACGTACTTGCCCAGCACGTCATGGCCTGCGCCTGCGCCGGGCCCTTCGACGAGGCAGGCCTGCTGGCCGAGGTCCGCGCCTCCGCCGCCTATGCCTGGCTCGGCGCGGAGGAGTGGCGGCGCGTGCTCGATTTCGTCGCGACCGGCGGCTATTCGCTGCGCGCCTACGACCGCTTCCGCCGGATCGTGCGGGGCAGGGACGGCACCTGGCGGCTGGCCCATCCCGAGCACGCCGCGCGGCACCGGATGAACGCCGGGATCATCGTCGATGCCGAGATGCTCGACGTGCGGTTCCGCAACGGGCGCTCGCTGGGGCGGGTCGAGGAGAATTTCGGGGCCTCGCTGCGTCCGGGCGACACCATCCGCTTCGCCGGGCTCGACCTGGAGGTCGAGGCGATCCGCGACATGGAGCTGCTGGTGCGGGCGGCGAAGAAGCCCGGCACGATCCCGAGCTACATGGGTGCGAAGATGCCGCTGACCACGCACCTCGCCGCGCGGGTGCGTGAGATGCTGTCCGACCGCGCCGCCTGGGGCAAGCTGCCCGACGACGTGCGCGAATGGCTGGAGGTGCAGGACTGGCGCTCGCGCCTGCCCGGGCCGGACCGGCTGCTGGTCGAGAGCTTTCCCCACGCGGAGCGCGAATACACGGTGTTCTATCCGTTCGAGGGCTGGAATGCGCACCAGTCGCTGGGGATGCTGATCACCCGGCGGATGGAGGAGCGCGGGCTGATGCCGCTGGGCTTCGTCGCCAACGACTATGCGCTCGCCGTCTGGGGCCTGCGCAAGATCGAGGCGCCGGCCGAGCTGCTCTCGCCCGACATCCTGACCCACGAGTTCATCGCCTGGGTCGAGGACAGCTACCTGCTGCGCCGCGCCTTCCGCGAGGTGGCGGTGATCTCCGGCCTGGTCGAGCGCCAGCACCCAGGCCAAGGGAAATATGGGCGCAAGAGCGGGCGGCAGGTGACGTTCTCGACCGACCTCATCTACGACGTCCTGCGCAAGCACGAGCCCGACCACGTGCTGATCCAGGCCGCCTGGGCTGATGCCCGGACCCGAATGACCGACGTCGCCCGCGTCGCCGACGTGCTCGAACGCGCGGCCCGCGAGGTCGAGCATGTCCGGCTCGACCGGGTCAGCCCGCTCGCCGTGCCGGTCCTGGTGATGATCGGCCGCGAGCGCCTGCCCGCCGGCGCCGCGGACGAGGAGCTGCTGCTGGAGGCGGAGAGCCTGGCGGCGGCGGCGATGGCGCCGGATGGGGATAGGCTTTCGTAGCCTGCCCAGCCGCTCCTGATCGAGGGCCAGTCAGCAAATAGGGGCTCATGTCGTTTGCAAATCAAACCGAGCGGGCGTCCTCATTCCCTTCGTCACCCTGGACTTGATCCGGGGTCCCGCTTTCCTTTTCGGGTGTCGCACACGAAGCAGCGGGCCCTCGGATTAAGTCCGGGGCGTCAGGTTCGTGATGGCTCCCCGCTTCCCACCCCATCCCGCTCATTCGGCCGCCGGACTTCCAAACGATGTAATCGCCAACGAAAAAGGGGCGGATCACTCCGCCCCTTTTCCGGTCTTGTGCGCTCGGTCGTCGCCTACTTGTGCGGCGCGCCCGAATTCTTGGCCCGGTCGAACTCCGAGTACTGCTCGTTGCCGACGAAGCCGAACTTGGTCACGCCGGTCGCCTTGATGATCCGCAGGACCTTGGCCGACAGGTCGTAGCTGGCCTGGGCCTCGGGCTGGAACTGAAGCTCCGGTTCGGTCGGCATCGCCTTGGTCGCTTCCAGCGTCTGGACGAGCTGCGACTGGGTGATCGGCATGCCGGCTCCGGCCGCGCCCGGCTGCCAGACGATCTGGTTGTCCCAGGTGATTGACAGCTTGTTCTTGACCGGGTTGACCGGCGGCGGCGGCTGGTTCGGCGGCGGGGGCGGCGGCAGGTCGATGTCCACCGAATGGGTTGCGACGGGGATCGTGATGATGAACATGATGAGGAGAACGAGCATGACGTCGATGAGCGGCGTCGTGTTCATCTCCATCATCGGCTCGCCATCGTCCTTGCCGCCTGACATTGCCATTGCGAGATACTCCTGAAAGGGGCCGTGGGGCTGAGCCTGGGGCTCAGCCGCGCGGATCGACCGGGTTCGAGATGAAGCCGACGGTCGGGTAGCCGGAAATCTGGACGTTGTAGATCGCGCCCGCGATGCACCGCCAAGGCGCGTTCACGTCGCCGCGGATGTGGACCTGCGGCACCTTGTCGGGGTTGGCCTTCAGGGCTTCCGCGCCGCCTTCGCGCTTCACGATGTTGTCCAGCCGCTTGTACGCCATGTCGCGCAGCTCGGCCGAGTTCACCGGCGTGATGTTGTTGAAGTAGATCCGGCACTCGCCGTTGCGCGATGCGCCTTCGAAGCCCGGATCGCCCGCGCTGCGGCCGGCGTCGTCCGAGGTGCTGACCGTCAGGAGCAGGTTCTCGACCTTGTCCTTCGATTCCTGCGAGACCATGATCGGCACGCGCAGCTTCTCGATGGTCTGGATCGCGACCGGAACCGCGATCAGGAAGATGATCAGCAGCACCAGCATCACGTCGACGAGCGGCGTGGTGTTGATGTCCGACATGGGCTTTTCGTCCCCGCCGGCGCCGCCTACCGAAATCGCCATATTGTCATCCTATCCTTGCTTGCCCGGGGCGGATGGCGCGTTGCCGGCCGTCCGTCCCGTCCTGTCCGCGGCGGCCCGGGAAGGGCCGCCGCGTTCGGGCGATCAGGCCTTGGGCGCAGCCGCGGCCGGAGCGGCGGCGGGCTTGGCGGCCGGAGCGGCCGTGACCGAGGGCTTCACCGCGCCCTTCGAGTTGATGTTGGCCAGCACGTCGGTCGCGAAGCCGGCGAGTTGCTCGGCGATGCGCTTGTTGCGCGCCTGGAGGTAGTTGTAGGCGAGCACGGCCGGAACCGCGACGAGCAGGCCGAGCGCGGTCATGATCAGCGCCTCGCCGACCGGACCCGCGACCTTGTCGATCGAGGCCGAACCGGCGATGCCGATGTTGATCAGCGCGCGGTAGATGCCGACGACGGTGCCGAACAGACCGATGAACGGCGCGGTCGCGCCGACCGTCGCCAGGAACGGCAGGCCCGAGGCGAGGCGGGCGTTGTCCGAGGCTTCGGAACGGGCGAGCGAGCCGTGCAGCCAGTCGTGCGCGTCGAGGCTGTCGGTCATCTTGGCGTGCTGGTCCTCGGCGGCGATGCCGTCGTCGACGATCTGGCGCCAAGCGCTGTTCTTCTCGAGCTTGTTGGCGCCGTCGCGCAGGGTGTTCGCCCGCCAGAAGCTGGAGCGCACGTCGCGGCCCTGACGCATGATCTTCGACTGCTCGAACCACTTGGTGAACAGGATGTAGAACGAGCCGAACGACATGATGCCCAGGATCACGACCGTGGCATAGGCGATGAAACCGCCCTGCTGGAGCGCTTCGGCGAAGCCGAACTTGTTCTGGGGAGCGGCATTGGCCCCAGCGGCCAGAAGTTCAAAAACCATGGAAACGTCCTCTCAAGAATAGGTGTGCGTTACGGGTGCCGGCGGGCCGGCAGGGGCCCGCGAGCGGGCCCCGGGGATACGATCAGTCTTTCGGAATGACCCACCGGATGCGGCCCGAATAGGAACCGCTGGTAGGCTGGCCTTCGCCGTCCATGGCCGGGTTGAACCGGGCGCGCTGGCGGATCTTGGCGCAGGCGGTCTCGTCGAGCTCGGGCGTGCCGCTCGAGCTGGTGACCGTGCAGTCGCCCACACGGCCGTCGGCAGTGACGGAGACGCGGAAGCCGGTGACGCCTTCCTTCTCCTCGCGCAGGGCGCGCGAAGGATAGTCGTTGCTCGTCGCCCAGCTTCCGGGATTGCCCTTCGGCGTGGCGGCCTTGGGCGTGAAGCGCGGCGGCGGCGGAGCGGCCGGCGGCGGCGGGATGATCACCGGCGGCGGCGGCGGCGGCGGAACCGGCGTCGTGTCGAGCGGCGGCGCGGCCGGCGGGGTCAGGTTGACCTTCACCGGGGGAGCCACGATCTTCACGGGCGGCGGCGGCACGTCCAGCTTCTTCGGCGGAGGTGGCGGGGGTTCTTCCTTCTTCACCTCCTCCTTGATGTCGATCACCTGCATCTTCTGCGCGATCTTCTTGGCCGCCGAGAAGGCGAGCCCGGTGACCAGCGCGTAGCCGACGACGATGTGAATTACGGCAACGATGATAATCGCGGTAATCTTGTTACCGCTCATCTGTTG
>CALLNA010000238.1 GCA_938005655.1 uncultured Novosphingobium sp. | reverse complement strand
GCAGCCGCGCAACAAGTCCCTGGGCTTCAGCAAGGTCTCGGTCGACGGCATGCCGCAGATCTGAACCGCCGTCGTCCTGTCCGCTGTCGTGGGAATGACGACAAGGGGAGTTTCGCGGGGGCGACGCTGAAGGCAGGTGTCACTCCACTCCGACCCTGGTCTTCAATAACGCATAATGCGTGATCGACCCGACCGTGGAGCCCGCATGAGCATCAAACCCGACCATTGGATCCGGCGCATGGCCGAGCAGCACGGCATGATCGAGCCGTTCGAGCCGGGGCAGGTCAAGCTGGCCGGCGAGCGCAAGCTGGTTTCCTACGGTACCTCCAGCTACGGCTACGACGTGCGCTGCGCGCGCGAGTTCAAGATTTTCACCAACATCAATTCCACCATCGTCGATCCCAAGGCCTTCGACCCGGAAAGCTTCGTCGACATCGAGGCGGACGTATGCATCATTCCGCCCAATTCCTTTGCCCTGGCCCGCACCGTCGAGTACTTCCGCATCCCGCGCAGCGTGCTGACGGTATGCCTGGGCAAGAGCACCTATGCGCGCTGCGGCATCATCGTCAACGTGACCCCGCTGGAGCCCGAGTGGGAGGGCCACGTCACCCTGGAGTTCTCCAACGCCACGCCGCTGCCCGCCAAGATCTACGCCAACGAAGGCGCCTGCCAGTTCCTGTTCCTCCAGGGTAACGAGCCCTGCGAGGTCAGCTACGGCGACCGCGCGGGCAAATACATGGGCCAGCGCGGGGTGACGCTGCCGAAGCTCTAGGGCGCGCGGACCAGTTCCGGCCGCTATCCGAGTTGGCGGAGCGGCCTCATCCTATACCTCGTCGCCCCGGACTTGTCCGGTGGCCCCGCTTCTGCTTGCGCGGCGCAGGAGAAGGAAAGCGGGACCCCGGATCAAGTCCGGGGTGACGAAGGGATAGGAAAGTCCGCGACCGGGTCGGAGCGCCAACCAGGGAACCAACCCTCGCCCGACGCGCTTTTCCGGCAGAGCCTCTGGGAGAGCGCGTCATGTCGAGCATCGCCGCGGTCGTCGGCCGCATCCTCCTCGCCGTCATCTTCATCGTCTCCGGCGCGACCAAGCTGATGACCGTCGCCGCGACCTCGGCGATGATCGCCGGCGTCGGCCTGCCCGGCACGCTGGCCGTTCCCACGGGCCTGTTCGAGCTGATCGCCGGGATCTGCCTCGCGCTCGGGCTGATGACGCGGATCGCCTCGCCGCTGGTCTTCCTGTTCACCCTGCTCGCCTGTTCCACAACCGGCTGACCGCCCCGCTCCAGTCGACCATGTTCCTCAAGGACGTGGCGATCGCCGGGGGCCTGCTGCTGGTCTTCGCCCACAGCCAGATCTGGTACGGCTGGGACCGCATCCGCCGCGAGCGCCGCGAGGAGATCGCGGTCCACGATGCCGAGCTGCGCGCCGCCCGGGCCGAGGGCGCGGCCGAGGCAGCCGCCCATCCCGTCGCCGTGGAGACCGAGCCGCGGCGGCGATGGTTCTGAAGCCGGACTGACCGGGCCCTTGCCTCACCCCTAGGGGCCATGCATCCTCCCCGCCATTACGGGGAGAGCGCATGTTCGAAGGATTCAGCCTGTCCGGCAAGCTGGCGATCGTCACCGGCGGAGCGAGCGGCTACGGCGTCGGGGTCTGCGAGGTCCTGGCCGAGGCCGGGGCGATCGTGGTCATCGCCGACATCGATCTCGACGGAGCGGCCGCCATGGCGGAAAGCCTGCGCGCCTCGGGCCGCGAGGCCGACGCGGTGCGGGTCGACCTGGCCGACGAGGCCTCGATCATCGCCGCCGTGGCCCAGGTGGTCAAGCGCCACGGCGCGCCCTGGCTCCTGGTCAACAACGCCGGGCTCCAGGATCGCGAGATGCTGGTCGACCTCACCGCGGCCGAGTGGGACCGGATGCACGCGGTCAATGCCCGCGGCCCGTTCCTCATGGCGCGCGAGGCGGCCAGGGCGATGATCGCCGCCGGGCACGGCGGCCGGATCGTCAACGTCGCCTCGGCCTGGCTGCGCGGGATGATGGTCGTCGGCGGCGCGGCCTACGGCGCCTCGAAGGGCTCGCTCGCCGCCTTCGGCTCGGGCGCGGCGCTGGAGCTGGCGCCCCACGGCATCACCGTCAACACCGTGCTGCCCGGCGGCGCGGCGACCCCCGGCGCGATCCACGCCAAGGGGCCACGCCCGGAGGGGCCGGGCCACCGCCGCTCGCCCTTCGGCCTGTGCGACGGGCGCGACCTCGGCGCGGCGGTGCTGTTCTTCGCCTCGCCCGCGGCGGCGAAAGTCACCAACCAGCAGCTCGCCGTCGACGCGGGCTTCTCGATCTCCTGAAAGGACCGGCAATGGACACCGAACGGCGCCTGGCCGCGCTCGAGGCGCGGCTCCGCAAGGCGGAGGATCACCTGGAGATCCTCAACCTCCTCAACACCTACGGCCCCCTGGTGGCCAGCGCCACGGCCGAGCCCGCCGGCAAGCTGTGGGTCGAGGGCGGCGGCTACAACTTCACCCTGCCCGACGGCGGGACCAAGCGCCTCGCCGCACCGGACGAGGTGGCCGGCATGTATAGCTGGCCGGGCCATCTCGACCTCGTCAACACCGGCTGCGCACACCTGACCGCGACGCCGAAGATCACCGTGGACGGCGACGAGGCCCAGGCGGTCGGCTATTCGGTGGTGATCCTGCGCGAGGGTGAGCGCTGGTTCCTCTGGCGCGCGGCGGTGAACCACTGGACCCTGCGCCGGACCGAAGACGGCTGGCGGATCGTCGAGCGCTTCAACCGCGCGCTCGACGGCAGCGAGGAGAGCCACGCGACGATGCGCAAGGTCCTGGCGATCTGATGACGCTCGACGCGCTCCTCGCCCGCGAGGCGATCCGCGACACCTTGGCGAAATACAACGTCAGCGGCGACCGCCTGCGGATCGACGACTACGTGTCCTGCTTCACCGAGGACGGGATCATGGAGGCCGAGCACAGGAACCCGGCCTTCGCCTTCCGCTACGAGGGCCGCGCCGCGATCCGCGCCTGGCAGCAGCGCTGGCTCGACGCGACCATGCAGGGCGGCGTCCACCGGGCGACATTCGCCCGGCACCACCTCTCGACCTCGAAGATCGACCTGACCGGGCCGGACACCGCCGATGCGCGGACCTACTGGACCGCCTGGACCGACGTCGGGCCAGACCATGCCGGCTACTACCTCGACCGCTTCCGCAAGGTCGGCGACCTCTGGCTGATCGCCCACCGCCGGGTGCGCGAGGACTGGCGCTCGCCCGACAGCCTGTTCGGCAACCCGATCGCGGGGACGCGGGAGTAGGCGGACGCGGGATCGCGCCGCACGCCATCTTGCGCAATACGGAACATTGGTGTCATTCTACGGCGGAGACGATTCTTCCGGGAGGCCCCCATTTCCGACGCGCTGCACCGGCCGCTCTATACGCCGGACCTCCTGGTCAACGCCCTCGCCGGCGACGACGACCGCCCGCTGCTCCACCTGCTCGGCGGGCCGACGCTGACGGTGCGCGAGGTGCGCGAGGAGACCAGCCGCTTCGTCCAGGCGCTGGCCGCCCAGGGCGTCGGCAAGGGCACGCGGGTCGGGCTGGTCTCGCCCAATTGCCCGGAGGTGCTGCACGTCGGCCACGCCTGCCAGATCCTCGCGGCGGTCCAGGTGCCGATGCATCCGCTGGGCGGCCTGGCCGATCATCTCCACGTCGTGCGCGACGCAGGCGTCGAGCTGCTGGTCTTCGATGCGGGCCGGTTCGAGGATCGCGCCCGCGACATCGCCCGCGCCGTGCCTGGCCTCAGGCTGCTCGCGATCGGGCGCAGCACCCTGGCCGAGGACATCGGCCGCCTCACCGCGCGCTTCGCGCCGCAGCCGCTCGTCGCCCCGGTGGTCGCGCCGGGCGACGTGATGCGCCTCGGCTATTCGGGCGGGACCACGGGCAGGCCCAAGGCGCTCGCCTCGATCCAGCGCGTCGGCATCGCCGTGCTCCAGGTGATGATGAGCGAATGGGAATGGCCGGAGCCGCCGCGCGTCCTGTCCTGCGCGCCGCTGAGCCACGCCGGGTCGGCGATGATCCTGCCGACACTGCTCAAGGGCGGCGAGCTGCTGGTGCTGCCGGGCTTCGAGCCGGTCGCGGTGATGCGGGCGATCCAGGACTACCGGATCAACTGCATGATGCTGGTGCCGACGATGATCTACGCCCTGCTCGACCACCCGCGCTTCGGCGAGTTCGACCTCTCCAGCCTGGAGACGGTGTTCTACGGCGCCTCGGCGATCTCCCCGGCGCGGCTGCGCGAGGCGATAGCGCGGATCGGCCCGGTCTTCATGCAGTTCTACGGCCAGTCCGAGGCGCCGATGGCCCTGACCATGCTGCGCAAGCGCGACCATGACGCGGCCGACCTCCAGCGCCTCGCCAGCTGCGGCCGGCCGACGCCCTGGGCGCACATCCAGCTCCAGGACGGCGCGGGCCGCCCCGTCCCCGACGGCGAGCCCGGCGAGATCTGCGTGCGCGGTCCGCTGGTGATGGACGGCTACCGCGGCGAGCCCGAGCTGACCGCCGAGGCCCTGCGCGGCGGCTGGCTCCACACCGGCGACGTCGCGGTGCGCGACGCGCAAGGGTTCCTGCGGATCGTCGACCGGACCAGGGACATGATCGTCTCGGGAGGGTTCAACATCTACCCGCGCGAGATCGAGGACGTGATCGGCGAGCACCCGGCCGTCGCCCAGGTCGCGGTGATCGGCGTGCCCCATGCCAAATGGGGCGAGGCCGTCACCGCCTGCGTCGTGCCGAAGCCCGGCATGGCGGTGGACGCCGCCGCACTGATCGCCGCGGTGGTGGCGCGCAAGGGCTCCTACCAGGCGCCCAAGGCGGTCGAATTCCTCGACCGTATCCCCCAGACCGCGGTCGGCAAGCCCGACAAGCAGGCGTTGCGGGCGCGCTACGCGGGCACGAGCCCGGCCTGATCCGATCGCGCCCCGCAGCATCTTGAGGCCGTTGCCAAATCCGGTATGTAAGTGCCATAATTGACACTGAAGTTCCAATGAGGGAGGAACCGGATGAGGCATTCCGCATATCTGCTGGCCACGTCGCTGCTCGGCTCGCTCGCCGGCATGGCGGCACCCGCCCTGGCGCAGAGCGCGCCCGAAGAGGCGACGGCCGCGACCGTCGACGAGAACGACATCATCGTCACCGCCCGCCGCCGCGAGGAGACCGCGCAGAGCACTCCGGTCGCGATCACCGTGCTCAACGACGCGCTGCTCGACCGCTACGGGGTGAAAGGCATCGCCACGATCGCCCAGCTCACCCCCGGCATGTTCACCGGCGAGGCCTCGGGCTCGGTCGGCGGCTCGATCTCGCTCCGCGGCATCGGCTCGGGCGACAGCCAGCCGTTCATCGACCAGGCGGTCTCGCTCAACGTCGACGGCGTGCCGATCAGCACCGCCCAGCTCCTGCGCGCGGCCCAGCTCGACCTCAGCAGATCGAGGTCCTGCGCGGACCCCAGGCGCTGTTCTTCGGCAAGAACTCCAGCGCCGGCATCATCTCCCTGATCTCGGCCGACCCCGGCGACCGGCTCGAGGTCATGGGGCGCGTCGGCTACGAGATCGGGGCGCAGGAGAAATACGCCGAGGCGACCATCTCCGCCCCGCTCGGCGACACGCTCGGCCTGCGCCTCGCCGGCCGCTATTCGCGGATGAACGGCTATATCAAGGTCGATTCGCCCGCGACCGCCGGGTACATCCCCGCGACCCTCAAGCGTTTCCCCAACCAAGAGGAGATCTTCCTGCGCGGGACCCTGGCCTGGAAGCCGACCGACGGCATCCGGGTGCGGCTGAAAGGCACCTATACCGATACCAGGATCGACGGCGGCCCGTCCTACTACAGCGACGTCACCGCCTGCCCCTACGGCATCGGCCAGGGGCTGGCCGACCTCGCCAGCAACTGCGCCAACGACGGCCGCATCCTGACCTCGCAACTGTCGCCCGCCTTCCTCGCGCTCGACCCATACATGGGGACGAACGGCAACGGCTTCCGCAACAACAAGCAGACGCTGATCACGGGCACGATCGACTTCGATCTGACCGATGCGCTGACCCTGACGACGATCACCGGCTACTACGGCATCCGCGAGAGCCTGGCCTCCAACGGCGGCTACAGCATCTCCAGCGTCAACGGCTTCGACGTGCTGTTCAACTCCGACCAGATCACCCAGGAAATCCGCCTGCGTTCGAGCTTCGACGGGCCGGTCAACTTCCTCGTCGGCGGCTTCTACGAGTTCCGCGAGCTCTATACCCGCACCTTCATCGGCACGCCGATCACGCTGGGCGTCCTGCCGGTCGAATCGACCAACCAGAAGCAGGAGAGCTTCTCGGCCTTCGGGCAATTGCTGTGGAAGCCGATACCGGAGATCGAGATCACCGCCGGCGGCCGCTACACCCACGAGGTCAAGCGCCTGCTCGACTTCACCAGCGCCGGCATCGACGTCACCAAGCTCGCCGGCTATCCGGGCGGGCCGAACCCGCAACTGACGTTCGACAACTTCTCGCCCGAGATCACCGTCAGCTACAAGCCCAACCCCGACCTGATGGTCTTCGCCTCCTACAAGCGGAGCTTCAAGTCGGGCGGGTTCGACGC
>CALLNA010000237.1 GCA_938005655.1 uncultured Novosphingobium sp. | reverse complement strand
TCGCGCAGGAAGAAGCGGGGCCCCGGATCAAGTCCGGGGCGACGAGGGGTGGGGAATGGGGAGGGAAACGGGACGCAGGATCGATTCACGCCCCGCCGGATCGCCCCGCCCGATCGGCCCGCCTGCCGATCCGGCCTTGTCCTTCGCCGGCTCTGGCGATAGGCGCTGCGCAACATTTTCCCCTTGCGCCCGAACGAAGGATTCCCGCGATGTCTCAGCTTGCCGCAGCGATCGAAGCCGCCTGGGAGGCGCGCGACGGCGTCACCCCCGCTAGCAGCGACGTCCGCCGGATCGTCGACGAGGCGCTGGAGCTGCTCGATTCGGGCCAGGCCCGCGTCGCCGAGCCCGACGGGAACGGCGGCTGGCAGGTCAACCAGTGGCTCAAGAAGGCCGTGCTGCTCTCGTTCCGGCTCAACGACAACGGGGTGATGGACGGCGGCGCGGCCGGCGCGCCGGCCTTCGACAAGGTGCCGCTGAAGTTCGAGGGCTGGGGCGAGAACCGCTTCCGCGAGGCGGGCTTCCGCGTCGTGCCGGGCGCCGTGGTCCGCCGCGGCGCGCACGTGGCCAAGGGCGTGGTCCTGATGCCGAGCTTCGTCAACATCGGCGCCTATGTCGGCGAGGGCACGATGGTCGACACCTGGGCGACGGTCGGCTCCTGCGCGCAGATCGGCAAGAACGTCCATATCTCGGGCGGCGCCGGGATCGGCGGGGTGCTCGAGCCGCTCCAGGCCAATCCGGTGGTGATCGAGGACAACTGCTTCATCGGCGCCCGCTCGGAAGTGGCCGAGGGCGTGATCGTCGGGACCGGCGCGGTGCTCTCGATGGGCGTGTTCCTCGGCGCCTCGACCAAGATCGTCGACCGCGCGACCGGCGAGATCCATATCGGCCGCGTGCCGCCCTATGCGGTGGTCGTGCCCGGCTCGCTGCCCGGCAAGCCCCTGGCCGACGGCACGCCCGGCCCCTCGCTCTACTGCGCGGTGATCGTCAAGACGGTCGACGCCCAGACCCGCGCCAAGACCGGCATCAACGAGCTGCTGCGGGATTGACGCCCGATCGAGCGGCGCCGGGCCGGTGCCGCGACTGGTTCAGCCACGCTGAACCGGACAACCAACGGAACTGCGCGGAGCTTCCGGCGTTTCATTCCCACGAACGCAACGTGCGGAAGGGACCGTCATGGAACGCCACGGCGACGAAGTGCATATCGAAACGGACGAGGCGCGCGGCGGCAGCACTCCGCATATCGTGCGCTATGTCCTGGTGATCAGCCTGTTCCTGGCGATCGCCGCGCTCTCGCTGATCTGGATCACCGGCGCGCTGGAGAGCAATCCGCCCAACGGCGGATCGGGCACCCCGCCCTCGTCGATCCAGCAGGCGCCCTGATCCGCTTGCGCGGAAGCGGTAAGCCGCATCTGATCCAACTACGCTGAATCAGACTCCAGGCACAAAACCCTTGCCGCGCCGCGCGGGATCGTGTTCCCCCGGCAGGGATGGAGGAATTCGACTACGTCATCGCCGGCGGCGGCAGCGCGGGCTGCGTCCTGGCCAATCGGCTGAGCGCCGATCCGCGGCGGCGGGTCCTGCTGCTGGAGGCCGGCGGCAAGGACGACTACCTGTGGATCAAGGTCCCGGTCGGCTACCTCTACTGCATCGGCAATCCGCGCACCGACTGGTGCCTTTCCACCGAGGCCGAGCCGGGGCTCAACGGCCGCGCGCTCAAGTATCCGCGCGGCAAGGTGCTGGGCGGCTGCTCCTCGATCAACGGCATGATCTACATGCGCGGCCAGGCGGCGGACTATGACGGCTGGCGCCAGGCGGGCAACGCCGGCTGGGGCTGGGACGAGGTCCTGCCCTATTTCAAGCGGGCCGAGGACCACTACGCCGGGGCCGGCCCGTTCCACGGCGCAGGCGGCGAAATCCGGGTGGAGAAGCAGCGCCTGCGCTGGGCCATCCTCGAAGCCTTCCAGCGCGCCGCCGAGGAATACGGCGTGCCGCCCACGGCCGACTTCAACACCGGCGACAACCTCGGCTCGGGCTTCTTCGACGTGACCCAGCGCCGCGGCTGGCGGTGGAGCGCGGCCGACGCCTTCCTCAAGCCGGTGCGCGGCCGGGCCAACCTGAAGATCATGACCGGCGCCCTGGTCGACCGCGTGATCTTCGAGCAGGGCCGCGCCGTGGGGCTGGCCTACCGCCTCGGCGGGGAGGAGCGCACGGCCCGCGCCCGGGGCGAGGTCATCCTCGCCGCCGGGGCGATCGGCTCGCCGGGCATCCTCGAACGCTCCGGCATCGGCGAGGCCGCGCGGCTGCGGGACCTCGGCATCGCGCCGCTGGTCGACCGGCCGGAAGTCGGCGGCAATCTCCAGGACCATCTCCAGCTCCGCTGCGCCTGGCGGGTCTCGGGCGTCCCGACGCTCAACCGCCGCGCCGCCTCGCTGCTCGGCAAGGGGCTGATCGGCCTCGAATACGTGCTGCGCCGGACCGGGCCGATGGCCATGGCGCCGAGCCAGCTCGGCATGTTCGTCAAGAGCGACGCGCGGCTGGCGACGCCCGACCTCGAATACCACGTCCAGCCGCTCAGCCTGGAAGCCTTCGGCGGCGCGCTCGATCCCTTTCCGGCCTTCACCGCCAGCGTCTGCAACCTGCGCCCGCAGAGCCGCGGCCGGGTGGCCGTGGCAAGCGCCGATCCCGCCGCGCCGCCGACGATCCGGCCGAACTACCTCGCCACCGAGGAGGACCGCCGCGTCGCGGTCGAGGCGGTGCGGATCACGCGGCGGATCGTCGCCCAGCCGGCGCTCGCGCCCTATCGCCCCGAGGAGGTGCGCCCCGGCCCCGAGGCCGACCTGGCGAGCGCCGTGGGCGACATCGGCACGACCATCTTCCCCCCCGCCGGCACGGCGGCGATGGGCGCGGTGGTCGATCCCGCGTTGCGGGTGAAGGGCGTCGCGGCGCTGCGCGTGATCGACGCCTCGGTCATGCCGACCATCACCTCGGGCAACACCAATGCCCCGGTGATGATGATCGCCGAGAATGGCGCGGAGCTGGTGCTGGCGGAGAGTCTTGTCCGCTGACGGTGCGGCGCCGGCCCGCTCTCCTTCCCGCTCAGCTCACCGAGAGATTGGGGTCGTTCTCCGCCACGCAGATCCGGTTCCGGCCGGCTTCCTTGGCCTTGTAGAGCGCCCCGTCCGCCGCCTTCAGCGCGGTGCGCGAATTGGGGAAGGCGAAGACGTCGGCGAGGCCGCCGGAGAAGGTGACGATGCCGATCGCCTGCTCGTTCTCGCGGTTGACGAAGCGGCGCTTGGACATGGCCTCGCGCGCGTTGTCGAGCGCGACGAGCGCCTGGTCGGTGGTCTTGCCGCGGAACAGCATGACGAATTCCTCGCCGCCGTGGCGGGCGACGTGGCAGTTCTGGCCGGAGATGTTGGCCAGGGCCTCGCCGATCGCCTTGATCACGCGGTCGCCGGTGTCGTGGCCGTGGGTGTCGTTGACCCGCTTGAAGTGGTCGATGTCGCAGAAGGCGACCGACAGCGGCTCGCCCCCCTCCCTGGCCTCAGCATAGTGCTTCTCCAGCAGCGCCTCGAAGGCGCGGCGGTTGGGCAGGCCGGTCAGGTGGTCGATGTCGGCGTCGCGGCGGGCCTTGGCCAGGCTCTTGCGCAGCGACTTGGCCTCGTTCTCGTTGCGGCGCACGTCGCTCTCGATCTGGCGGGTGCGCTCGAGCATCGCCTTGGCGAGGTCGGCCAGGCCGAGCAGCACGCCCTCCTCCGGGTTCTTGAGCGCCTGGACGTGGTGCTCCAGCGCGGCGCGGTAGTCGCCGGTGACGCTCTGGGTCTCCTGGGTGGTCTTGGTGAAGCTGGTGATGCCGGTCTCCAGCTTGTTGAGCAGGGTATCCAGCTCGGCACGGTAGTTGGCATAGGCGTCGCCGCCCGTGACCTCGTCGAACCATTCCTGGGTGATCGGCTCTTGCGCCTTCAGCCGGGCGTCGATCGCCATGGCCAGCTTGTGGTCGATCCCCGAGAGCGCGCCGTGGACCGCGGTGAGGTTCGCGCCCGAGACCTCCAGCCCGTGGTCGATGACGAACTGGCTGATCATCCCGAGCAGGCGGTGGCGGGCCTCCTCGCGCATGGCGAGGGCCGACCCGGCCACGGGCGCCCTGATCGCCTCCGCCTGGGGCCTGTCGCCGCTGCGGAAGCCCAGCCAGCTCATCAGGCGGGAAGAAGGCGGAACGGATGCGAGATGCGGCTGCGTCATGGTGATCCCTGGCGTGGCGATGGGGTCTATGTCTGGGGGAGCGAGGTCTGGTCGGGCGAGGTCCCGGTCGATAGGTTATCCGGCGGTTATCCGGCGCGCAGGCTGGCCGCGTGCGGCAGCGCGGCGGCAGCCTCGCGCAGGCGGATCGCGGCGATGCGCTCGGCCGGCTCGCGCAGCGTCCAGACGAGCCTAGCGAGGTCGTCGAGGCGGAAGCTCTGCTGGAACACGACGCCGTAGGTCGAGCCCCTCTTCCACCGCACCGAGGCGAAGATCTCGGGCAGGTGGTGGGCCTTGAGGCGGAAGTGCTGGTCGACGGCGAGCGGCCGTTCGGATTCGAGCTTGGCCCCCTGCTGCGAGAGATCGCGGATCAGCACCGGGCTGGCGAACTCGCGGACCGAGAGCGTCGCCGGCAGGTCGAGCGCGAGGCGGACCTGGCGCTTGGGATGGCTGCTGGTCTCGGTCATGAAGGCGGTCACGTCGATCGGGGCGGAGAAGCGGAAGCCCGCCTCGCACTCATGCTCCCAGACGTTCTCGATGAAATAGCATTCGCCGTTGCCGAGCATCAGCGCCAGGCGGCTTTCGGCGGGCATCGGGTGGAACAGGCGGATGCGCACCCCGGTCGCCGAGACGTCGCGGATCACGCAGGGATATTCGCCGTGGCTGGAAACGAGCTTCGCCACGCGCAGCATGAGCGTGAAGCGCTCCGCCCCGCGATGCCTGATCGCGGCCGGCTCCGGCCGCGCTGCGCTGATCGGCGTGACTTTCCCGTCCTGTGCCGCGTCCATCCTTCGTTTCCCCTGTCAGAACCGCCGGGGACAGCTTTCCTGCCCGGCGTCATGCTGAACGGGGGATAACGATTTAGGTTTAACAACCCGTTTACTGCGTTGCGCGCGGCAACGGGCTGAGGCGGCAGGCGGAGGGTGGCGGACGCTCAATCCACTGCGCCGGGGAAGCCCGTCGCCTCGGCCAGTGCCTCGCGCGCCATGGCGGCATAGGCGGCGGCGCAGTCGAACCCGCCCGCGTCCAGGATGGCGATCGCCTCCCGGAGCAGGTCGTCCGCGCGCGCCGCGTCATCGCTCATGCTGGCGCCAGGCCCCTGCCTGCCGCTTTCGGCAATCCCCTGCATGTCCTTACCCCATCCTCGTCCGGCGAGCCCTTCCCCGCTCGCCCGCCCGCGCGATCCCGGCCGCCGGCCGCCGATTCGGGCAGTGCCTATAAGCAGGCGGGAGGAGCCGGGTCGAGGGAAACCGCTTCCCGCTCGGGCGGCGGCTGGCGCCCGCCCCGAAGCGGCGCCGTCACTCGGTCAGCGCGGCCGCCTTGCTCTCCTCGCTCTCCGGCCCGGGGGCCGCGGCCCCGCAGAATTCGCCGATATAGCTGCGCATGGCGTTCATGCCCTCGTCCGACAGCCGGACCCAGGTGACGCGCGCGTCGTCGGCGGAGACCTCGCGGACGAGCAGGCCCTCGCGCTCCAGCACGCCGAGCCAGCGCAGGCCGGTGGTCGCGGGGATGCCGCCGGCGATGCAGGCGCTGGTGATCGAGATCGCGCGGTTGCGGACCCCGTTCACGAACAGGTCGAGCAGGATGTCCCAGGCCGGCTCGGCGAAGAGATGCTCGGGGAAATAGCGGTTGCGGCGGCGGCGGACCTGGTAGAGGTTCTCCGCATAGGCGGCCAGTTCCAGGTCGCTGGCCTCGTGCCGCTCCCCGGCTTCGGCGCTCTCCGGCGTGAAAGGCCCGGGCGCGAAGGCCAGCCCGTCGTTGTCGACGCTCTTGGACAGGCCGACCAGCTCCGCGGCGATCGACCGCAGGCGGTTTGCCAGAATCTTGTTCTCTATCTGGGGCATACCAGCCAACCCCTACGAACAGGCCCAAGCCTTACCAAGCCCATGCTGGCACCCCGCAAAATTCCCCCCGGCCGCAGCTTGGGCAAGATTCCCCGCCGTCGCGCGAAAACAAGCAATCGTCGACGTCACGCCAGGCAAGGGCGCCACCCCGCAATCGTTTCCTTCTTTACACGGCCCGGCCGCAACCGGACCCGGGCGCAAGCATCTCCAGCACGGGCTTGCAGCCGTGGCCCCGCACGAGCCGGAGACTGGCACATCCCCAATCGTTCTTTGGCCCGATCGTCCGGGCTCGATGCGCCGCAGGCTAACGCGACCCGGCCGCGCCGGGCAAGCCAATATTTTGGCATCATGCATTTTTCCGGGAAAGGGAGGCGCCGTTCCGGGGCGCCGCCCGCCCCCGGTTGCCCTCTCGCCGCGAGGCAATATGATCGCCCGTTCCGCGCCGCGAGCGCGGGGATTTTCGGGAAAGAGGCAAGGCGCGGATGGGCAAGGGTCGTTTCGAGAACAAGGTCGTCATCGTCACCGGCGCCAGCACCGGCCTCGGCCCGGTGATGTCGCGGATGCTGGTCGACGAGGGCGCCCGGGTGCTGATGGCCGCGCGGCGGATCGAGCTGGTCGAGGCCGAGGCGGCGGCGATCGGCGAGAGCGCGGTCGCGGTGCGCTGCGACGTCACCGCCGAGGCCGACGTGGCGGCCATGGTCGACGTCGCGATGGAGCGCTGGGGCCAGGTCGACGTGCTGCTCAACAACGCCGCCGTGCCCGGCCAGGACCTCTACATCTGGGAGCAGACGCTGGAGAACTGGAACGCGACCTTCGCCGTCGACGTGACCGCGGCCATGCTGTGCAGCCGCGAGGTGCTGCGCCGCTCGATGATGGCGCGCAAGACCGGCTCGATCGTCAACTTCTCCTCGGTCGCGGGGTGGAACGGCCTGCCGCGCAAGAGCCACTACAGCGCGGCCAAGGGCAGCCTGCGCATCCTGACCAAGGTCATCGCCACCGAGGTCGGCCCCTACGACATCCGCTGCAACTGCCTGGTGCCCGGCGCGATCGAGACCCAGCTCATGGCCGACTGGCTGGAGCGCACCGCCGCCGAGGAAGGCATCACGGTCGAGGAGCGCCGCGACGCCTGGTTCTCCAACGTCCCGCTCAAAGCCAAGATCTCGACCGCCGAGGACGTCGCCAAGGCCGCCCTGTTCCTCGCCTCTGACGATGCCCGAACGATCACCGGGCAGTCGATCAACGTCGACGCGGGGCTCTACATGGTCGGGTGAGGCCGAACGGCTCCCCTCCTCTGACGAGACGCTTCTGTAGTTTGCAAACACGGCGGCCGAATGACTCGGATGGGGTGGAAGCGAATGCCGTCCCAACCTCGTCGCCCCGGACTTGATCCGGGGCCCCGCTTCTTCCTGCGCGACGCTGGAAAAGGAAAGCGGGACCCCGGATCAAGTCCGGGGCGACGAACGGGTGGGAACGTCCGCTCGGTCTGATTTGCAAACCGCGGAACGCCTCGTCAGAGGAGGGGGATCGAGACCCGAGTACGCCGCCGCCTCACCCGATCGCCCCGGCATCCTTCAGCCGGGCGATCTCGTCCCAGTCCAGCCCGAGCGCGAGCAGCGCGCTTTCGGTGTGCTCGCCGTGCTCGGGCGCGCGGGTCGGCATGTTGGGCGACTCGTCGAACTGGGCGGGCGAGGTGACGAGGGTCAGCGGCTTGCCGTTGACCATCTCGACGTCGGCCAGGTAGCCGTTGGCCAGGACCTGGGGATCGCTGTGGACCTCCAGCGGGGTCTGGAACGAGGACCACACGCCCTTCGCCCGGGCCAGGACTTCGCACCATTCGGCATAGTCGCGCCTGGCGAACTCGGCATCGAGGATCTCGATGCAGGCCCGCGAATTCTCCTTGCGCGCGGCCATGTCGACGAAGCGCGGATCGTCGATCAGCTCGGGCCGGCCGGTGACCTCGCAGAAGTCCGCCCAGTACTTGTCGGCGTCGAGCATCACCAGGATGATGAACCGCCGGTCGCGAGTGCGGTAGGTGCCCGAGAGCGGGTTCCAGGTGGCCTTGCGGTCATACTGCGGCGGCGGCGCGCCCTGGTTGAGCTTGGCGTGGGTGATGTCGGGCTGGAGCTGCCACATGCCGACGCCCATCAGGCTGACGTCGACGATCGATGTCTCGCCGGTCGTCGCCCGCTTGTAGAGGGCCGCGGCGATGGCCCCGGCGATGGTCAGCCCGCCGACCACGTCGCCGAAGGCCGGGCGCTGCATGACCGGATAGTCGGCGTCCGGCGGAGTGAAGGCCGCCCCGAACCCGGCGCGCGACCAATAGGCCGCCGCGTCGTAGCCGCCGCGCTGGGCGTCCGGCCCCCTGGACCCGTAGCCCGTGCCGCGCACGTAGATGATGTCCGGATTGTGGGCGCGGATATGCTCGGGCTCGATCGCCAGGCGGCGGCGCGCGTCGGGCCGGTAGTTGGTCAGGAGCACGTCGCATTCCCGCGCCAGGCGATAGACCAACTCCCGTCCCTCCGCCGTCTTGAGGTCGATCGAGACCGACTGCTTGCCGCGGTTGGTGTACTGGAAGCTCGCGTCGATCCCGTCGGCCAGCTTGCGCAGGCCGGCGGTGACGAGGCCCCGATAGGGATCGCCCGTCACCGGGTGCTCGACCTTGATGACCTCGGCGCCCCATTCGGTCAGCACCGCGCCGCCGATCGGCACGAAGACGTGCGAGGCCAGCTCGAGGATGCGGACTCCCGCCAGCGGTCCGGCCATCTCAGAACTCGAGGTTGTAGAGGGCGAAGGCGTTGTCCTGGAGGACCTGCTTGCGGGTCGCGAAGTCGTAGTCCCCGAGGACCTTGACCAGCTTGTCCTGCACCCCCGGATAGAGCGAGGTCGGGTGCGGATAGTCGGTCTCGAACATCACCCGGTCGAAGCCGATCTCCTCCAGCATGTGCCGGGGCGCATAGTCCTCGAACCAGAAGCTGACCCAGAAGTGCTTCCTGAAGTATTCCTTGGGCCGCAGCTTGATCCCGCGGCTCTCGCGGGTGCGGAACTCGTCGAGTTGGTGCTCCATCGCCTCCAGCCAGAACGGCACCCAGCCGATCCCGCTCTCGATCAGGCCGATCTTGAGCTCGGTGAAGCGGTCGAGGATGCCCGTGACCATGAAGTTCGACATGGTCGCGGCGCAGCCGACATGGTGGATCAGCGCCGAGATCGGCAGGCGCTGGTCGAAGCCGAGGTTGTCCCACATCGCGCTTTCCGCATCGAGCGAAGCGTTGAGGTGGAAGTTGATCGGCAGGCCGGTGTCGTTGCAGATCTGGAAGACGTCTTCCCAGAACGGCGAGATGTTGCCGTCAGCCCCGATATAGCCCTCGGACAGGCGCTCGGGCCGGTCGGGCAGGACCACGCCCTTGACGCCGAGGTCGACCAGGCGGCGCATCTCGGCGTCCATCAGGCCCTTGTCCCAATAGGGCAGCGTGCCCATGCCATTGATCCGGCCGCCGGACATCTTCATCCGGTCGGCGCAGGCGTCGTTGTAGATCTGGGTGATGGCGATCGCCAGCGGCTCGTCGTCGAGCGCGACCAGCGACCCTGCTTGCGTCACGCCGCCGTTCTGGAAGCAGACCTGGGCCCAGACGCCCATCGCGTCCATCGCCTCCAGCCGGGCGTTGACCTGGTAGGAGCCGGGATCGATCTCGTCGTAGGTCTGGAAGGCGAGCTTGCCGAGCAGCTTGTTGCGGTTCCGCGCGATGACGTTGCCGCCGAGCGAGCCGAAGTGCCGGTCGCCGACGAACCACTGGTCCGCCCCGTCGACTCGGCGGACGTGCGGCATCTTGTCCTTCATGCCGGCCGGGGCATTGGCGGTCCACAGGTCCGCAGGCTCGGTGAAATGGGTGTCGCAGTCGACGATCTTGATCCCCGCGAACAGCGGATCGACGCCCCGCGTCTCATGTGCGAAATCGACCTCGCGGATGAAGCCGGGGCCCTTGCGCCCCTCTTCCAGCCAATAGCGCTTGGCGTCGTCCGCCCGGGCCTTGATGACGGTGCTGCCTTTTGCGTCTGCCATATCCTGTCCTTTCGCGACTCGCCGGGTGCGGAGCCGATCTCCCGGCGCAGGATAGGCGTTTCCCGCGTCGGGGAAACATGCCCGAAACGCCACGATAGGCCGTCGCGCGTCCAACCCCGGTCCCCGGCGAAACGGCGATGGAGGCTAGGCCCGGTCCAGCAGCCCGTGCTTCCTCAGGCAGTGCCGCAACTGGTCGTAGCTCAGCCCGAGGGCCTGGGCGGTGCGGCGCTGGTTGAAGCGCTGGCGGGCGAGGTGATGTTCGACGATCGCCTTCTCGTGGGCATCGATCGCGGCGCGCAGGTCGGTGACGGCGGAATGGTCGGGTGCGGATGCAGGGGCCAGAGGAACGGCCGCCTCCGCGCTGACCTCCGCCGGCTGCCAGGGCGAGTCGAAAGGATCGAAGACGATCTCGCCGATCGGGCAGTCCCAGTCGTCCCAACGATAGACCGCGCGTTCGACGACGTTGCGCAGCTCGCGCACGTTGCCGGGCCAGGCATGGACCTCCAGCGCGGCCAGGGCCGGGGGCGCGAAGCCCGGCCAGCCCTCCCAGCCGAGCTCGCTCGCCATGCGGCGGCCGTAGTATTCCGCCAGCACCGCGACGTCGCCCTCGCGGTGGCGGAGCGGCGGCAGGGTGATGACCTCGAAGCTCAGCCGGTCGAGCAGGTCGGCGCGGAAGCGGCCCTCGCGCGCCAGGCGC
>CALLNA010000236.1 GCA_938005655.1 uncultured Novosphingobium sp. | reverse complement strand
ATGCCCTGCATCGCCATGCGCGCATCCCAGAAGAACAGGATGTCGAAGCCGGAGATCAGCAGGTCGTTGGGGTAGTGGCGCTGGTAGAGCGTGGTGTCGTCCGGCCAGCCGAGCGTGGCGAAGGGCCACAGCGCGCTGGAGAACCAGGTGTCGAGGACGTCCTCGTCGCGATAAATATACGTCGTATGTTCACCCGCGTTTAGATAATCTTCCGAGGTAGTCGGGTGATCTAAAGGCTTAATTCGAACATCATTGCCGTAAAAAGCCTGAGCTTGAGCTTTTGCTTCGTCCTCGGTTTCGCAGACGAAGATTTGTCGACCGTGATGCGAGTTTGGACTTACAACGAATGTCCCATCGTCCAATTTCTTAGGTCCGTACCAGGCCGGAATCCGGTGGCCCCACCACAGTTGGCGGGAGACGCACCAGGGCTGGATGTTCTCCATCCAGTTGAAGAAGGTCTTTTCCCAGGACTTGGGCACGATCTCGATCCGTCCGTCGCGCACCGCCTGGATCGGCGGCTGGGCGAGGGTTTCGGCATCGACGTACCACTGGTCGGTCAGCCAGGGTTCGATCACCACGCCGCCGCGATCCCCGAAGGGGGTCTGGATCGTGCGCGGCTCGGCGTCGTGCTCGGTGCCGTCCTTGTCGACGTGGGGGACGAGGAAGCCCGCTTCCTTCATCCGCTCGACAACTAGCGCCCGCGCGTCGAAGCGGTCGAGGCCGAGGAACTCGGCCGGGATCAGCCCGTCGCGGGTCTGCACGACCTTCGCCTCGGCATCGAACATATTGAGCATGTCCGCGGGCTTGATGCCCGCTCTCTTGCCCACTTCGAAGTCGTTGAAGTCGTGCCCCGGCGTGATCTTCACCGCGCCCGAGCCGAGTTCCGGGTCGGCATGCTCGTCCGCCATCACCTTGAACCGGCGGCCGGTGAGCGGCTGGAGGATGTCCTTGCCGATCACCGACTTGTAGCGCGGGTCCTCGGCGTTCACCGCCACGGCCATGTCGGCCAGCATGGTCTCGGGCCGGGTCGTGGCGACGACGATGTGGTCCGCCCCGCTGTCGAGCTTCACGCCGTCGGCTAGCGGGTACTTGAAGTGCCAGAAGCCGCCCTTGATCTCGCGGGTCTCGACCTCCAGGTCGGAGATCGCGGTCTTGAGCTTGGGGTCCCAGTTCACCAGCCGCTTGTCGCGGTAGATCAGGCCCTGGTTGTAGAGGTCGACGAACACCTTGACCACGGCGCGCGTGAAATGCGGGTCCATGGTGAACTGTTCCCTGGACCAGTCCATCGAGCAGCCCAGGCGGCGAAGCTGGCGAGTGATCGTCCCGCCGCTCTCGGCTTTCCATTCCCAGACCTTGTCGACGAATTGCTCGCGCGTGTAGTTGGTGCGCTTGTCTTGGCGAGCCTCGAGCTGGCGCTCGACCACCATCTGCGTCGCGATGCCGGCGTGGTCGGTGCCGACCACCCACAGCGCGTCCTTGCCGCGCAGCCGCTCATGGCGGATGACCACGTCCTGGAGCGTGTTGTCCAGCGCATGGCCGATGTGCAGCGATCCGGTGACGTTCGGCGGCGGGTTGACGATGGTGAAGGGCGTCGCGTCCGGCCGCTCCGGGCGGAACAGGCCGTTCTCCTCCCAGTGCTTGTACCACTTCGCCTCGATCGCGGCGGGATCGAAAGTCTTGTCGAGCGTTGTAGAGGAACTGGCGCCGGAGTCTTCTGGGGTCATGGGCGGCGCTTTGCCAGCCCCCATTTGTCAGCGCAACCCAGGGATTCCGCCCGCTTGCCTCATAGACTTGTCGCCAAAGCGTTTTTCCCGCATGACCAGCCGTATGCGTGAGTGGGCCGACTTCTCCACCGAGGCTGATGGACACGGTGCGGCGACCCTTTCGTTCAAGGGCCCGCTGCTGGTGTCGACGGTCGGGCTCGTCGAGCGCCGGGTGCGCTCGCTGGACGAACCGCTGGCGCGCGTCGACCTTTCCGCCGTTCCCGCGATCGACACGGTCGGCGCCTGGCTCGCCTGGCGGCTGTCGCGCGACACCGGGGCCGAGATCACCGGCGCCAGCGACGAAGCCAAGCGCCTGATCGAGGCGGTCAGCAAGTCCACCGGCGAGGGCGCGATCCACCCGGAGCGGCCGCCGCTGCTGGAGCGCGTGCCGCTCGGCGTCGGCAAGCTGGTGATCGGCTGGGGGCAGGGCGTGGTCGGGGTGCTCGGCTTCATCGGCTCGATGATCCTCGCCTTCGGCGCGGTCATCCGCCATCCGCACCGCTTCCGGACCAAGGCCCTGGTCCGCCAGATCGAGCTGGTCGGCATCTCCGGCCTCGGGATCATCGGCCTGATGAGCTTCCTGATCGGCATCGTCATCGCCCAGCAGGGCGCGGTCCAGCTCCAGCAGTTCGGGGCCGAGATGCTCACCGTCAACCTGACCGGGCGGATCGCCATGCGCGAGCTGGGCATCCTGATGACCGCGATCATGGTCGCCGGCCGCTCCGGCTCGGCCTTCGCCGCGCAGATCGGCACGATGAAGCTGACCGAGGAGATCGACGCGATGCGCACGATCGGCGTCTCGCCGATGGAAGCGCTGGTCATCCCCCGGGTGCTCGCGGCGATGTTCATGATGATCCTGCTCGGCTTCTTCGCCTCGATCGTGGCGATCGTCGGCGGCGCGGTGATCTCGCAGTTTCAGCTCGACATCCCGGTCTTCACCTTCCTGCGGCGGATCAAGGAGGTCGTGCCGGTCCACGACCTCTGGGTCGGCCTGATCAAGGCCCCGGTCTTCGGCCTGATCATCGCGGTCTGCGGCTGCTACCAGGGGATGCAGGTCAAGGGCAGCTCGGAGGAGGTCGGCCTGCGCACGACCATGGCCGTGGTCCAGGCGATCTTCATGGTCATCGTGCTCGACGCCTTCTTCGCGGTGTTCTTCACCAAGGTGAACTGGGGGTGAGCCCGGACGAGCCCGAAGCCGAGCCCGCGGAGGCTGCCGAGCGCCAGGTGGACGAGGCCGCGCGCGCCGGGCTGCCGCCGCGCTTCTCGGGTGAGCATCCGATCGTGGTGAAGGGCCTGCGCAACTCCTTCGGCGATCAGGTGATCCACGAGGACCTCGACCTCACGGTGAATCGCGGTGAGATCATCGGCGTGGTCGGCGGCTCGGGCACCGGCAAGTCGGTGCTGATGCGCTCGATCATCGGCCTCCAGATCTCTGACGAGGGGACGATCGAGGTGCTCGGCGAGCGGATCACCGACGCCCGCGCCGACGACGACATCGACATCCGCTCGCAATGGGGCGTGCTGTTCCAGGGCGGCGCCCTGTTCTCGACCCTGACCGTGGCCGAGAACGTCGAGGTGCCGCTGCGCCAGTTCTATCCCGAGCTCGACGCCGAGCTGCTGCACCAGATCGCCCTCTACAAGATCATGCTCTCGGGCCTCCCGCCCGAGGCGGCGGCCAAGTATCCGTCCGAGCTGTCGGGCGGGATGCGCAAGCGCGCCGGCCTCGCCCGCGCCCTGGCGCTCGATCCGGAGCTGCTGTTCCTCGACGAGCCGACCGCCGGGCTCGACCCGATCGGCGCGGCCTCCTTCGACCGGCTGACCAAGGAATTGCAGGAGACCCTGGGCCTGACCGTGTTCCTGATCACCCACGACCTCGATACCCTTCACGAGATCTGCGACCGCGTCGCCGTGCTCGCGGACAAGAAGGTCATCGCCGTGGGAACGATCCCGGAGCTGCTGGCTTTGGATCATCCGTGGATCCAGGAATATTTCAACGGCCCGCGGGGCCGGGCGGCGCTTGGTTCGCGGAACATCGGGGGCTCGCCGCAGGGCAAGCCCGTGGACAAGCCGAAGGCGCAGGGGGCATAGAGCACGACCATGGAAACGCGCGCCAACAACGTCTGGGTCGGAGCGGTCACGCTCATCCTGCTGGCCTGCCTGGCGGCCTTCATCATCTGGCTGGCCAAGCTGGGCGAGGGCAGCCAGAACGAGTACGACATCTTCTTCAAGCAGTCGGTCGACGGCCTGGCCAAGGGCACCGGCGTCTCCTACGCGGGCGTGCCGGCCGGGCAGATCAAGGACATCGAGCTGTGGACCAAGGACCCCAGCTTCGTGCGGGTCCGCGTCGCGGTGGATGAGAAGATCCCGATCCTCCAGGGCACGACCGCGACGATCCAGGGCAGCTTCACCGGCGTCTCCAACATCCAGCTCAACGGCGGGGTGCGCGGCGCGCCGCCGATCAAGGAGCCGGGGCCGAACGGCGTGCCGGTGATCCCGACCAAGACGGGCGGCCTCGGCGCGCTGCTCAACAACGCGCCGCTGCTACTCGAACGCCTGACCACCCTGACCGAGCGGCTGACCCTGCTGCTGTCCGACCAGAACCAGGCCTCGATCAGCAATATCCTGGCCAATACCGACAAGCTGACCGGCAACCTCGCCAATGCCTCGCCCCAGGTCGAGCGGACCCTGGCCGAATTGCAGATCACCCTGCGCCAGGCGACCCAGACGCTGGCGACCTTCGAGAAGGTCGGCAATTCGGCGAACACCCTGCTCAGCCAGGACGGCCAGTCGCTGGCGAGCCAGCTCCGCCAGACGCTGCACTCGGCCCAGGGCGCGGTCGATGAGCTCAAGGGCACGCTGAGCGACGCACGGCCCGCGGCGAAGCAGCTTTCCGACACGACCCTGCCCGCTGCCGAGGCGACGCTGCGCGACCTGCGCGCCGCCACCCGCGCGCTGCGCGACGTGACCGAGAAGATCGACGACCAGGGTGCGGGCTCGTTGCTCGGCAGCCCGAAGCTGCCGGAGTACAAGCCATGAAGAGGACCGCCCCTATCTGGCTCGCGGCCGCGCCGTTCCTGGCCCTGGCGGGCTGCGTGAACCTGGGCGGCGGCAAGGCGCCGCCGACCCTGGTCAGCCTGACCCCGGCTAATTCCGCGCCCGCCGGCGCCAGCGCCAGCGGCGCGCTCAAGGACGCGCTCGTCGTCGCCGAGCCGGAGACCGATCGCCGCCTCGCGGTGCAGCGCATCCCGGTGCAGATCGACGACGCGAACGTCGCCTACCTCCAGAACGCGCAATGGGTCGAGCGTCCCGCCCGCCTGTTCCGCAGCCTGCTTGCCGAGACGATCCGCGCCAAGTCCGGGCGGCTGGTGGTCGAGGACAACCAGGTCGAGGCCGGCGGCGGCGGACGCCTCGCCGGACGTCTGCTCGACATGGGCTACGACGCCCGCCGCCGCGCCGTCATCGTCCGCTACGACGCGATCCGTGAGGCCCGGAACGGCACGGTCACGACCAAGCGGTTCGAGGCCGTGGTTCCGGGGATCGAGCCCAAGGCGGAAGCCGTCGGCCCGGCGCTGAACCAGGCCGCGAACCAGGTGGCGAGCCAGGTCGCGGAGTGGGTGGGGTAAGGCGCCGGCC
This sequence comes from uncultured Novosphingobium sp., assembly GCA_938005655.1. GTDB lineage: Bacteria > Pseudomonadota > Alphaproteobacteria > Sphingomonadales > Sphingomonadaceae > Novosphingobium. Next base: position 5,451 of record CALLNA010000236.1, on the reverse strand, counting down.
TGCTGCGTATTTCCTCCCGATCATGCAGTTTGCCAACCCGGCGGGCGAATGAGCGGGAAGTAGAGGCCATCACCAACCTCGTCGCCCCGGACTTGATCCGGGGGCCCGCTTCTTCGTGCGCGACGTCGGAAAAAGGAAGCGGGACCCCGGATCAAGTCCGGGGTGACGAAGGGGATGGGGACGCTTGCTCAGCCGCCCGCCCGCTTCCGCCGCGTTTCCCAGCCCTTCTTGGCCGCCGCCGAGCGATCGGCCTTGCTCCGGCCCGCGCTGGCCGCGCCGCCCTTGCGGCCGCCTTTCCGGGAGGGCGACATGTCCTTCTTCCGGCCGCGGCCGGAGCCGGACTTCTTGCCGCCGTGGTCCTGCTTGTTGACCGTGGCCCAGGCGCGGCGCTCGGCCTCCTGCTTGGGCGTGCCGCGATCTTCGTAGCCTTCCTCGATATGCTCGGCCTGGCGTTTCTGCTTGTCGGTATAGGCGTCCTTGTCTCCGCGAGGCATGGGCGTTCTCCTGATGCCCCGTCCACCTCCGCGTAAAGATCGAGAGCGCCTACGGTTCCTGCCGCGCCAGCTCGGCGAAGCGCATCGCCGCCGCGAATGCGCCGAAGCGCCTGTCGCGCAGGGCCAGGGCCTCGGCGTCCTTGCCCCACAGCTCGGCCTGCCAGTCCTCCTCGAGGTTGGCGGCGTCCCACAGCGCATGGGGATCGGCCTCGGGCTCCAGCGCGGCGAGCCCGATCACCAGCGAGGCGGCGAGGCTGGCGAGCGTCTGCAAGGCGGCGAGCTGGAAGTCGTCGAGGCTGGCGAGCACCTGTTCGAGCCGGGCGAGGGTGGCGGCCGGCTGGGGCTGGTGGATGATCCCGCCGACCCGCGTGAAATGCGCGTCCCAGCGCCGCTCGGCCGCAGTCAGCAGCGGCTCCCAGATGGCGAGCTGGTGCTCGTGCAGCGCCTCGCCCTCGTCGCCGCGGTAGCAGAGCGTGTCGGTCTCGGCATAGGCGAGCAGGGCGCGGATCGCCGCCGCCCGGTCCGGCGCGACGACGTCCAGCGCATAGTCGGCGAGATCGCGCAGGACGAAGCGCTCGGGTGCGATCTCCTCGCCCTGGCTTTCCCACTCGGCGGCGAGCGCCTGGGCGAGCTTCACCGTGGGGACGATCTGGGGGCGTCCGCCGACCGTCTTGACCCCGCGCCCGTCGAGCGCGACGCGCCAGCCGCCGTCCGCAGGCTCGGCCGCGGCGGTCTTGTAGAAGCGCTTCATTCGGGCGTCTTCCAGCGGCGGGCGAGCAGGACCGGCACGATCAGGGCGTCGACGATGCCGACCAGGCAGAACACGTAGCCGGCTTCCTCGGGCAGGGCGATCCGGCGGGTCAGCACCAGCGCGCCGAAGATGAACAGGGCGACGCCGGCCCAGCGCATCGCGTGGAGCGCCATGAAGCGGCGCCGGGCGGGATCGTCGTTCATCGCAGCAGGTACTCCGTCAGTTCGGCGGGCGTCCGGGCGACGAACGCCGCGCCCGCGGCTTCGAGCTCGGCGGGATCGTGATAGCCCCAGGCGACGCCGACCGCCGGAACCCCGGCGGCGACGGCCATCGCCATGTCGAAGGCGGTGTCGCCGATCATCACGCTGCTGGCGGGCTCGGCCAGCGCCGCGTCCAGCGCCGCTTCGAGCATGGCGGGATGGGGCTTGGACGGGTGGCGGTCGGCGGTCTGGAGGGTGACGAAGGCCGCGGACAGGCCGTGCATGGCCAGGCAATGCTCCAGGCCCTTGTCGGACTTGCCCGTGGCGACGCCGAGCAGCCAGCCGGCCTCGTGCAGCGCGGCCAGGGTCTCGGCGATCCCGGCGAACAGCGGCTCGGACAGCTCGCCCGCCGCACGCGCCTGGCGGAAGGCCTGCTTGTAGCTCTCGGCGATGGCGAGATGCAGCGCGTCGTCATGGCCGGGCAGCAGTCGGCGCACGGCCTGGGGCAGGCTCAGCCCGACGATCCGCCGCACCGCGTTGCGCTCGGGCGCGGCGAGCCCGGCCTGAGCGAAGGCGCGGTCCATCGCGTCGCAGATCGAGGCCTGGCCGTCGACCAGGGTGCCGTCGCAGTCGAACACGGCGAGGCGGACGGTCATCGAATCCTCCCCGGAACGGGGAGGGGGACCATGCGAAGCATGGTGGAGGGGGCGTGCCCCACACGATGCGCCAGGCCGATAGCCCCCTCCACCACCCTGCGGGCGGTCCCCCTCCCCGTTCCGGGGAGGATCGTGGAACGTAGGGTCATCGCTTGCCCGGAGTCTTCGGGGCAGGCCCACGCCCGGCCGGCTTCCTCGCGCCCGGCTTTGCCGCCGTGCGGGTCGACTTGCCGGCCGGGCCGCGCTCGCCGCTCTTGCGGCCGCGGCGCTCGCCCCGGCGCTCCTTGCGATACTGCTTGGCATGGGCCTTGGCCGCCTGCTTCTTCGCCTCGCGCTCGGGCACCTTGGGCGCCTCGGGCAGGTCGGCGCCGTCGGCCTCGTCGAAGCCGAGTTGCGCCATGCTCGCCGCGAAGTGCTCGGGCAGGGGGGCGGTGACGTCGAGCGGGGCGCCGTCCGGGTGGTCGATGATCAGCCGTCGCGCGTGGAGGTGCATCTTGCGGCTGATCGAGCCGGTCAGGAAGGCATCCTGTCCGCCGTACTTGCCGTCGCCGACGATCGGATGGCCGATCGCCGCCATGTGGACGCGGAGCTGGTGGGTGCGCCCGGTCAGCGGCTGGAGCTCGACCCAGGCGGCGCGGTTGCCGGCGCGGTCGACCACGCGGTAGCGGGTGCGCGCTGCCTGGCCGTGCTCGCTTTCGTCGACCATCATCTTCTCGCCGCCGGTGCCGGGCTGCTTGGCCAGCGGCAACTCGATCAGGCCGTCCTCGATCGAGGGCACGCCGACGATCAGCGCCCAGTAGATCTTGCGCGCCGAGCGGCCCGAGAAGCGCTTGGAAAAGAACGCCGCGCTGCCCGGCGTGCGGGCGATCAGGAGGACGCCGGAAGTGTCCTTGTCCAGCCGGTGGACCAGGCGAGGCCGTGGGCCTTCGCTCGCGAAGGCATCTAGCAGGCCGTCGACGTGCTCCTTGGTGCCGGTGCCGCCCTGGGTCGCCAGGCCCGGCGGCTTGTTGAGCACGATCGCGGCGCGATCCTGGGTCAGGACCATGGCCTCGGCGCGCTCGATCTGTTCCTCGTTGAGCTCGCGGCGGGGGGCGGCCTTGCGCTCGGGCGCGGCGCCGCCGGGCGGCACGCGCAGGACCTGGCCCGCCGCCAGCCGGTCGGCCGGATCGGCGCGCTTGCCGTCGACGCGGATCTGCCCGGTGCGCGCCCAGCGCGAGATCGTGGCGAAGCCGACCTGCGGCAGGTGACGCTTGAACCAGCGGTCGAGCCGCACCCCGTCGTCGTCGTGCTGGACGGTGAACTGGCGAACCTGATCGCTCATAGGAAGCTCCGCGTCAGGGCGAGGCCCAGGAACAGGCCGGCGAAGCCAGCGGCGAGCGAGACGGCGGCATAGAACGCGGCCGTGCCGAGCGAGCCGCGCTCGACCAGCAGCCCGAACTCCAGCGCGAAGGAGGAGAACGTGGTGAAGCCGCCGAGCACGCCGACCCCCAGCAGCAGCCGCCAGCCCTCGCCGTGCGCGCCGACGCGGGCGAGCCAGCCGGCCAGCAGGCCCATCGCCAGGCTGCCGGCGACGTTGACCGTCAGCGTCGCCCAGGGAAAGGCGCTCGCCGCGACCGGGCCGACCGCCGCGATCCACAGCCGGCCGACCAGGTAGCGCAGCCACGACCCGAAGGCGCCGCCCAGGGCGACGTAGAGCGAGGAGGCGAGGAAGGTCGGCGGGTGCATCCCGAGGGCCTTAGCGAGGGAAGGCCCGGGTGGAAAGTGAGGTGACGAAGCAAGAAGGTGTCGCGCGCCTCCCTCCGGAGCGAGGCCGGGGAAGGCCGGTGGAGACGAATTTCCGCCGCCATGCCTTGCCTTCGCGGCGACTCTTTGCTAGCGGGCCGCCTTCTTGAGCCGATCCCTCGTGGGTTCGGCACGGTTTTGTGTTGCCATTCAGGATGTTCCCCCGCGACGGAATGATCGCGTTCGCGGGGTTCTCGTCCGAATTCGTGAGGTGTGTCGGTTTATGCAAATTCTCGTCCGCGACAACAATGTCGACCAGGCCCTGCGCGCGCTCAAGAAGAAGCTGCAGCGCGAGGGCGTGTATCGCGAGATGAAGCTGCGCCGCCACTACGAGAAGCCCTCCGAGAAGCGTGCCCGTGAAAAGGCCGCCGCCGTCCGCCGCGCCCGCAAGCTGGAGCGCAAGCGGATCGAGCGCGACGGAGGCAAGTAAGCTTCACACCTTGCCCGAGCCGTCAGGTTCGGCCATGAGGGCGCGGTTTCGAACCCGCGCCCTTTTGCTATCCGCTCCATAGGACACCCCGATGACCGAGATCACCCGCGTTCCCCTCCAGCCCATCGCCAAGGGCGCCGTCGGCAAGCTGTGGCTGGGCGTCGTCGCCGCGGTCGCGCTGGGCGCGGGGCTGGCCTGGGCGACGGTTCCGGCTTCGGTCAGGGTGGTGACGGAGCGGGCCGGCAGCGGCCCGTCGCCGACCGCCGCCGACATGGTGCTGATCAACTACAAGGGCACCCTGCCGGACGGCAAGGTGTTCGACCAGGGCGAGCGCGCGCCGCTGGAAGTCGGCGGGGTCATCCCGGGCTTCACCAAGGCGCTGGAGCAGATGCAGCGCGGCGGCAAGTACAAGGTCCATATCCCGGCCTCGCTCGGCTACGGCGCGAAGGGCGCCGGGCCGATCCCGCCGAACACCGACATCGACTTCGAGGTCGAGCTGATCGATTTCCGCTCGATCGCGGAGATCCAGCAGCAGCAGGCGATGATGCAGCAGATGATGCAGCAGCAGGCGCAGCAGGGCCATCAGGAGCAGGGTGGGGCCGGTGCCGCCGTTCCGCCCCCGGGCGCCGAAGCGCCGGGCGAATAATTCCAACCGATCGAGGCTGTCCATGTCCGTCGACACCGCCACCGTGGCCAAGATCGCCGCGCTGGCCCGCATCAAGGTTTCCGAGGCCGAGTTGGAGGCGATGGTGCCCGAGCTCAACGGCATCCTCGCCTGGGTCGAGCAGCTCGGCGAGGTCGACGTCGCCGGCGTCGAGCCGATGACCGCGGTGATCCCCAACACCCTGCGCCTGCGCGACGACGTGGTGGACGCCGACCCGCTGACCGGCGGCGGCATCCGCGACGCGGTGCTGGCCAATGCCCCGGCGGCCGAGCACGGCTTCTTCGGCGTGCCCAAGGTGATCGAGTGATGAGCGACCTTACCGAACTCGGCGTCGCCGCGATCCGCGAGGGTGTGTCCACGGGCGACTTCACTGCCGTCGAGGTGGCCGAGGCGTTCAACGCCCAGGTCGCCGCCGCGCAGCAGGCGCTCAACGCCTTCATCATCGCCACGCCGGAGAAGGCGCTGGAAGCCGCG
>CALLNA010000235.1 GCA_938005655.1 uncultured Novosphingobium sp. | reverse complement strand
GTTCGCCTGCACGCCTCCGCCGCCGCCGGTGAAGTAGTAGGCGTCGGTCACGTTCTTCACGAAGACGCTGGCGGTGATGCCGTCGGAGCCGAACGGATCGACCCAGTCGGCGCGCAGGTTGACCAAGGTGTAGCCGGGCACCGTGTCGCCGGGGTTGAAGGTGTCCCCCAAGCTGGTGAGGTGGAACGAGGTCTGGCCGAACAGGTCGGCATGGAGCCGCAGCTTGCCGGCGTGGCCCAGCGAGGCCACCGCGTCGGCATAGAGCGTGCCGCTGAAAGCCGGGGTGTCGGGGAAGGTGTTGTACACCACCGGCACGCCGAAGATCAGCGCCTCGCGATCGGTGAACCGGCCCTTGTTGTAGGTCAGGTTGCCGCCGATCGTCAGCCAGCTGGTCGGGCGGATCATCGCATCGGCCTCGATGCCCCAGATATCCCCGGCGGGCACGCTCAGCGTGGCCGAGGTGACGCGGTTGGCGATCACGGTCGTTCCGGTCTTCTCGATGTTCTTCATCCAGGCATAGAAGAACGTCGCGTTCAACCGCACCGGCATGTCGCCGATCCGGTCGTCGTACTTGAAGCCGAACTCGATGTCGCGGACCGTCTCGGGTGGGAAGTAGTTGCCGCCGTCGGCCGCGGTCGTGCGGTTGCCGACGCCGGTGGGGACGAACGGATTGTAGCCCCCGACGCGCCAGCTTCCGCGCGTCGTCGCATAGAGCATCAGCGACGGGGTGGGCTTGTAGTCGATCGAGAAGGTCCAGCTCAGGTCGTTGACCGTGGTGTGCTGGGGCACCGATCCCGCCGGGCCGCCCAGCGTCGATCCGGGGGTCTGCTGGATCCACAGCTTGTCCCAGGTCTGGCGGACGCCCGCGGTGACGTTCAGCGTGTCGGTCAGCGCATAGGTGCCTTGCGCGAACAGCGCATAGGATTCGTCCTTCGTCGTCGATTGATAGCGCAGGTTGAAGACGGTGAAATAGTCGATCGACGGGGTATAGCTCACCCCGGTCAGCGGCGAATCGTAGTCGGTCGTGTTGTGTGAATAGAACCCGCCGACGATGTAGTTCAGCCGCTTGTCGGAAGTGGTGCCCTGGATCTGGAACCCGTTAGAGATCTGGCGGGTCGCGCGCCCTTCAAGCGGGTCTCCCGGCATCGTCCCGCCGGTCTGGAGGAAGGGGTAGGGCGTGTTGTCGTTGTCGGTCTGGCCGCGGCGGTTGGTCCTCGAATAGCCGAAGATGTTCTTCAGCCTCAGGTTGTCCGACAGCTCCAGCGTGCTGGTGTTGATGACGGTGGTTTCCGTCGCCCAGTTGATGCCGGTGGCGTTGGCGGAGACGGTGTAGCGCCCATGGGCGTTGAGATAGTCGATCATCCCGGTCAGCCCGCCCGGCGGGAGTTCGCCCGCCGGCCAGCCGGGGAAGTAGCTGCCGGCCGGGCTGCCCGCGAACTGGTCGTAGAAGGTGTTGCCCGGAACCACCCAGCACGGCTGCGACGATCCGACCCCGCATTGCGCCACATAGGACAGGCGTTTGGGGATGTTCTCCGCCTCGTAGCGGCTGACCTGCACCATGGTCGTCGTCGTGAACGAGTCGCTGGGCGAGATCGTCAGCGTCGCGCGGCCCGACTTCACCTTGGAATCGCCGAGCAGCTTGCCGTCGTAGAGGTTGCGGACATAGGCGCCGCCTGTCTGGTAGTGGCCGGCGAGGCGCAGCTCGACCACGCCGGGCGCGATCGGCACGTCGACCGCGGCCTGGGCGATGAAGCGATCGAAGCTGCCGTATTCCAGCGACACGAAGCCGCCGAACTCCGACCCCGGCTGCTGGGTCTGGTAAAGGACCGCGCCGCCCGTGGAGTTGCGGCCGAACAGCGTTCCCTGCGGGCCCTTGAGCACCTGGACGTTCTGGAGGTCGTAGAAGGGCGGCGCGGCATTGCCGCTCAGCGCGACCTCGTTGAGGTAGGGCTGCACCCCGGGAACCGTGCCGGAATAGGGCTCGAACGATTCCCCGCGCATGACGTAGTTCACTTGGAACTGGTTGTTGTTGGAGCGGACGAGCAGGCCGGGAGCGGCGGTCGCCAGATCCTGCTCGCTGCGGATGTTGCGCTGCTCGAGCGCGGCGCCGCTCAATAGCTGGATCGCGGCGGGAACGTCCTGGACGTTCTCCTCGCGCCGGCGGGCGGTGACGATGATCTCTCCCGCGTCGTCGGCGCTGGCCGAGACTTCGCCCGGGGGCGAATCCTGGGCCGCGGCCGCTTGCGGCATGGCCAGCGCGCTGAGCGCGCATCCGGCCAGCATGAGGCCCTGAAGGCTTGCCCGGCCCATCCACCTTGTCTGCATCGTTCTCTCCTCCCTGCTGCGCCTGTGAACCTCGGTTCGGGGAGCCTCTGTAGAGGGGCCTGCCCTACCTTTGTGCCATATAAGGAAGATGTTCCATATTTGGATATATTCCGCATTCGGATATGTCTGGTTGATGCCCTTGTCAACGATCAAGTTGGTATTACGGTGGAGGGAATATGCAGGGAGGACGAGTCATTCCTATTTAGGAACGAACTATCGCTCTTGACGTCGCCTTGGGCATGTGTACCTAATTTGGAATATGTTCCGTATATGAAACAAACAGGAGTGCATCCTATGGCTCGGATCAAGGTTCTCGATCCCACCGCGACGCGCATCGACGACGTCGCCAGCCCCGGTCCGAACGCCGGAGGGATTGCAGGAAAACGGATCGGCTTTCGCGTCGACCGCATGTGGCGCGCCTGGGACTGGATCAGCGCGCTGTGGGCCGAGAAATTCCGCGAGTCCGGGGCCGGGGTCGTGTTCTGGCGGTCGGGCGGGCGCTCCGGCGCCGAAGGAGAGCGCCATGAGCGCGACTATCAGGCCTTCCTCGAGTCGATCGCCATCGCCGTCGTCGGGCTGGCCAACTGCGGTTCCTGCACGG
>CALLNA010000234.1 GCA_938005655.1 uncultured Novosphingobium sp. | reverse complement strand
GCCACGGCATAGACCTGCTCGGCCGAGAAGGCGACGATCGCGCTGCGCGGCGGGATGCGGCTGAGCTTCTTCGCCCCGACGTGGCTCAACGTCGAGAAGCGCGGGCGGGTGACGATCTCGGCCTCGGGCACCAGCGCCCGGACCATCGGCTCCAGCGTGGCGGAACCCAGGATCATCGTCTCCTCGCGGCCGCGGGCGTGGAGCAGGCGGTCGGTGAAGACGTGGCCGCGCTCGCGGTCGGCGGCGAGCTGGGCCTCGTCGATCGCGACGAAGGCCAGGTCGCGCTCGGTGGGCATGGCTTCCACCGTGCACAGCAGCCAGCGCGCATCCCGGGGCTCGATCCGCTCCTCGCCGGTGATCAGGGCGACGCGGTTCTCGCCCTTGATCGCGCAGACCCGGTCGTAGACCTCGCGCGCCAGCAGCCGCAACGGGAAGCCGATCGCGCCCGAGGAATGGGCGCAGAGCCGTTCGATCGCGAGATGGGTCTTGCCGGTGTTGGTCGGGCCGAGCACCGCCCGCACGCGGGAATCGGCGGAATTGCGGAAGGCGGCGGCGTGACGCCCGAGATCGTGCAGGGCCATTGCCAGGGAATGTGGCGAGCCTGCCGCCGCGCGGCAAGGCATGCTGCGACGGCCTGCGGCTTACTTTCGCGGTAATTCACAGCTATCGCAGGACCCATGCGAACGAACTACTGGCTCGGCATGACCCGCGACATGGCCCTGCTCGGGCTCGAATCGGCCGAGGTCATGTGGCGGCGCGTCGTCAAGCTCGGGCGCGGCGGAGAGCCGGCCTGGGCCGAATTCCAGCTCATGGTCGCGGAAAAGGTCGAGGCGACGCTGGAATTGCAGCACCGCCTGCTGACCGGCCGGCTCGGCCCGGGCAAGACGGTGGCGGCCCGCGCCGCGCTCAACCACGTCCGCCGCAAGGTCCGCGCCAACCGCACGCGCCTCAGGGCGGGGCAAAGGCGCGGATAGCGCGGCTTTCCGCGCGGCGGTGACGTCGCCGTTAGGCGGAATTTAACTTTGCCGGTGCAGGAATTGGCCCCGAAGCGCGCGGCGACGGCCGTGGCGCATTGCCGGGATACGTGTTGTTCAAGCCGCGTGAGCAGGTCGAGAGCGGGGCCGGGGGGCCCGCGGCCACCGCCGCGGCGCTCAGCCATGCCCAGCTCCTGCCCGCCCATCCGGCCGCTGCGCTGCGCGGGTTCGAACGCCACCTCGTCCACGATCTTGCCGAGGATATCGGCAGCATCCGCTGGTATCGCGGGCTGGCGACCATGCTCGGCCTCGGCGTCGTCGCCCTGGCCTTCTGGCCCGACTTCTCCGCGCTCGACGCCGCCCCGGCCATGCGCGTCGACCGCGCGATCCGCGACGAGTTCCGCAGCCAGATGATCCTGCCGCTCGCCGCGGGCGGGGACAGCGGGCGGCGGATGGGCGCCAATACGGCGCTGGTCGTGCCGCTCGCCGCCGCGCCCGAGCGCGCCTCGATCCACATGGTCGCGACCCTGGCCGAGGGCGACAGCTTCGGCCGGATGCTCCAGCGCGCCGGGGTCGGCGGCTACGACGCGGCGCGTGCCGCCGAGCTGGTCGGCGCGGTCCTGCCCGTGGCCGAGATCAAGCCCGGCACCCGCTTCGAGATCACCCTCGGCCAGCGTCCCGCGCCGGGCCAGCCGCGGCTGCTCGACAAGCTCGATTTCCAGGCGCGGTTCGACACGGCCCTGACGATCTCGCGCACCAGGAATGAAGGGGGGAGCACGGGCCTCGCCATCGGCCGCCGCGCCATTCCGGTCGACACGACCCCGCTGCGGATCCGCGGCACGGTCGGCCCCAGCCTCTACCGCTCGGCCCGCGCCGCCGGGGCCCCGGCCGAGGCGGTCCAGCAGTTCCTCCAGGCGATCGACCGGCAGGTCAGCCTCGAGGAGATTTCGCCGACCGACCAGTTCGACCTGATCGTCGCCTACAAGCGCTCGGCCGGCGGCGCGGCCGAGAGCGGCAAGCTGCTGTTCGCCGGGCTGGAGAGCGGCGGCAAGCCGCGCGTCCAGCTCGTCCGCGACGAGAGCGGCGCGCTCCAGGACGCGCTCGGCGGCGCGCCGCGCCAGGACTGGACGCCCACCGTCGTCACCGGCGGGGGGAGCATCGGCGGCGGGCTGCTGATGCCGGTCAACGGCCATATCACCTCGCCCTACGGGATGCGCCGCCATCCGATCCTCGGCTATTCGCGGATGCATGCCGGGGTCGACTTCGGCGCGCCCTGGGGCTCGCCGATCGTCGCCGTGGCGAGCGGCGTCGTCACCTTCGCCGGGCGGCACGGCGGCCACGGCAACTACGTCCGGCTCGACCACGGCGGCTTCGGCACCGGCTACGGCCATATGAGCCGGATCGCCGTCGCGCCGGGCACCAAGGTCTCGGCGGGGCAGGTGATCGGCTATGTCGGCTCGACCGGCCTCTCGACCGGGCCGCACCTCCACTACGAGGTCTATCAGGGCGGCCGCACGGTCAATCCGCTCGGCTTCCGCCCGATGGCGGGGGGCTTCGCGGTCAAGGTCCAGGCCCAGGCCGCCGCCGGCAAGGCCGTCGACGCCAAGCAGCTCACCACGCTCAAGGGCCTGCTGGCCAAGCTCAAGGGGGTGAAGCCCGGCGCGGCGCTCGGCAAGTTCAATCCCAAGGCGCCGACCGACTGACGCCCCCGACTGATGCTTGTCCGGTCGCGCCCCAAGCGGCATTGAAGCGCCGCGCGCTTTGGGCCAAAGCCGGGGCATGACCAGCTATCCCGCACTCCGCCTCCGCCGCACCCGCGCCACGGCCTGGAGCCGGGCGATGCACCGCGAGGCGGTCGTCACCCCGGCCGACCTCATCTGGCCGCTGTTCGTCACCGAGGGCGAGGGCGTGGAGGAGCCGGTCGCGGCCCTGCCCGGCGTCTCGCGCTGGTCGGTCGACGGGATCGCGGCCCGCGCGCGGGAGGCGGTCGCGCTCGGCATCCCCTGCCTCGCCCTGTTCCCCAACACCCAGGCCGAGCGCCGCAGCGCGGACGGGCGCGAGGCGCTCAGCCCCGACAACCTGATGTGCCGCGCGATCCGCGCGATCAAGCAGGCCTGCGGCGATGACATCGGGGTGCTGACCGACGTCGCGCTCGATCCCTACACCAGCCACGGCCAGGACGGGCTGATCGACGAGGCGGGCTACGTGCTCAACGATGCGACGGTCGACATGCTGGTCGGCCAGGCGCTGAACCAGGCGGCGGCGGGGGCGGACATCATCGCCCCCTCGGACATGATGGACGGCCGCATCGCCGCGATCCGCACCGCGCTGGAGGACGCCGGCCACGCCAATGTCCAGATCATGAGCTACGCCGCGAAATACGCCTCGGCCTTCTACGGCCCGTTCCGCCACGCGGTGGGCTCCAGCGGCGTGCTCAAGGGCGACAAGAAGACCTACCAGATGGACCCGGCCAACGGCGAGGAGGCCCTGCGCGAGGTCGCCATGGACCTGGCCGAGGGCGCCGACACGGTGATGGTCAAGCCCGGCCTGCCCTATCTCGACATCGCGCGCCGGGTGAAGGAGCGCTTCGAGGTGCCGGTCTTCGCCTATCAGGTGAGCGGCGAATATGCGATGATCGAGGCCGCCGTGGCCGCCGGCGCCGCCGACCGCGACGCCATGGTCCTCGAAACCCTGACCGCCTTCAAGCGCGCCGGCTGCTCGGGCGTCCTGACCTACCACGCCGCCCACGCCGCGCGGTTGCTCGGGGCGTGACGGCCCCACGGGCGTCCGCGCAGCGGGCGCTTTTCGTAATCACGATCCTCACCGGCAGCTTCCTGCTGTTCCTGGTCCAGCCGATGGTCGCGCGGATGGCGCTGCCGCGGCTGGGCGGGGCGCCGAACGTCTGGAACAGCGCCATGCTGGTCTATCAGGCGCTGCTGCTGGCGGGCTACGGCTATGCGCACTGGCTGGGCGGGCTGGCGTTCCGGCGGCAGGCGGCGATCCACCTCGGCCTGCTGGTCCTCGCCGCGCTGTGGCTGCCGTTGCGGCTCGCCGACCTGCCCGCGCCCGCGCCGGGGTGGGAGGCGCTGCGGGTCCCGGCGCTATTGGCGCTGACCGTCGGGCCGGTGTTCCTGCTGGTCTCGGCCCAGGCGCCGCTGATGCAGCGCTGGTACGCGCTGGACCCTTCCGCGGGGGAGCCCTGGGCGCTCTACGCCGCCTCGAACCTCGGCAGCTTCGCCGGGCTGCTCGCCTATCCGCTGCTGGCCGAGCCGCTGCTCAGCCTGCGCGCCCAGGCCTGGGCCTGGACCGCGGGCTACGGCCTGCTGATCGTGCTGGTCGCCCTCGCCGCGCGGGCGCGCCGCCGGCTCGCGCAGGCCGCGCCGGTCGCGGCGGAGGAGGACTGGAGCGAGGAGAGCGGGCGGGTCGGCTGGCGGCGCATCCTGCTGTGGCTCGCGCTGGCGGCCGTGCCCTCGGGGCTGATGCTCTCGACCACGACGCACCTCACCACCGACATCTTCGCCATGCCGCTGCTCTGGGTGATCCCGCTCGGGCTCTACCTGCTCAGCTTCGTCGTCTCGTTCTCCGACCGGCGGCGGATCGCCTGGGCGGTCACGGTCTCGACGCCCTTCGTGATGATGCTGGCCGGCGGCATGGCCATGGCCTCGCGCAGCGCGGGGACCATGGCGATGGTCCTGGCCAGCGTCCTGCTGCTGTTCATGGTCTGCGTCGCGCTGCACGGCCGGCTCTACGACGCCCGGCCCGATCCGCGGCGGCTGACCCTGTTCTATTTCGTCATGGCCGCCGGCGGGGCGCTCGGCGGGCTGTTCACCGCCCTGATCGCGCCGATGCTGTTCGACTGGGTGTGGGAGCATCCCCTGCTGGTCCTGGCCGCCGCCGCGCTGCTCCCCCGGCAGTACCTGTTCGACCTCAGCCGCCTGCCCGGGACCTCGCCCGCCATGCGCCTGCTCGCCGCCGCGGCCCTCGCCGGGCTGGCGCTGTTCCTCGCCTGGCAGCTCGGCGGCCTGCCGCTGGAGGAGGAGGCCGGGCAGGAGCGCGCCCTGCTCGCCCTCGGCATCGCCCTGTGCGGGGTGCTGTTGGTGCCGTGGCGGCCGGCCTTCGTCGCCCTGCTCGCCCTGCTGATGCTGGTCCAGGGCGGGACCGAGACGATCCGGGACTCGCTCGACGGCCGCCGCAGCCGCTCCTATTTCGGCATCTACACGGTGCGCGACTATCCCGACCAGCAGGTGCGCCTGCTCTCGCAGGGTACGACCCTCCACGGCGAGCAGTCGACCGATCCCGCCCGGCGGCGCAGCCCGACGACCTATTACGGCCCCAGCTCGGGCGTCGGCCTCGCCTTCGCCCAGGCGCCCGCGCTCTATGGGCCGGCGGCGCGGATCGGAGTGGTCGGGCTCGGCGCGGGGACGCTCGCCTGCTATCACCGCCCCGGCCAGGCCTGGCATTTCTTCGAGATCGACCCGAAGGTGCTCGGCTATTCGCGCAGCCGCACCTTCACCTACCTGTCGGACTGCGCGCCCGACGCCAGGGTGGTGATCGGCGACGCGCGGATCGAGCTCGCCCGGATGCCGCGCGGCTCCTTCGACCTGCTGGCGATCGACGCCTTCTCCTCCGACGCGATCCCCCTGCACCTGCTCACCGACGAGGCGCTGGGGATCTACCTCGACGCGCTCGCGCCAGATGGACTGCTGCTGATCCACATCTCCAACCGCTTCATCGACCTCGAGCCGGTGCTCGCCGCCGCGGCGCGGGGGCGCGGGCTGGCGGCCGCGATCCGCACCGACAACCCGGTGCGCGAGAACATGCTGACCGCCTCGTCCTGGGTCCTGCTGACCCGCGACGCCGCGCAGCTCGCCCGGCTCCGCGCGCTCGACCGCGCGCATCCGTGGGACCCGCTGGCCCCGCCGGGTGGGCGCGTCTGGACGGATGACCACGCCTCGATCATGCCCTATATCCGCTGGCGACATTTCCTGGTGAAGCAATGACCACTCCGCGACCCGACACGACCATCGCCTCCCTCCACGGCAAGACCCCGCGCATCCACGACAGCGCCTTCATCGCCCCCGGCTGCCGCATCGTCGGCGACGTGGAGATCGGGCCGGATGCCAGCGTCTGGTACAACTGCGTGATCCGCGGCGACGCCAACCGCGTGGTCATCGGCGCGCGGAGCAACATCCAGGACGGCACCGTGGTCCACTGCGACAGCCCCAAGCCCAAGCGGCCCGAGGGCTTCCCGACGATCATCGGCGACGACGTGCTGATCGGCCACCTCGCCATGGTCCACGGCTGCATTCTGGAGGACTGCGCCTTCGTCGGCCTCGGCTCGATCGTGATGGACGGGTGCCGAATCGAATCGGGCGGAATGCTCGCCGCCGGGGCCATGCTGACGCCGGGCAAGGTGATCAAGGCGCGCCAGATGTGGCTGGGCCGCCCGGCGGTCTTCACCCGCGACCTCACCGACGAGGCGCTGGCCGACATGCAGCTGGGCGTCCAGGGCTACGTCATCAACGGCCGGCTCCATCAGGCGGCCTTCGATGGCGCGGCCGAAGGCTGAGCTGCCTCCGGCCGCGGCGATCCGCGCCCTGGCCGACGGGCAGGGTCGCCTCGCCCTGCGGGTGACGCCCGGCGCGCGGAGCGAGGGGCTGGAGATCGCGGACGGCCGCCTCCTCGCCAGGGTCCGTGCCAAGCCCGAGGACGGCAAGGCCACCGCCGCGGTGCTCGACCTGCTCGCCGCCGCCCTGGCCGTCGCCCCCTCGCGCCTCCACTTGTTGCGCGGCGCAACTTCGCGCGAGAAGCTGGTGCAGCTCGACGGCTAGGGCCTGCTCGCTCGCGCTCAGCCCGCATCCCGCGCCGCCACGCGCCAGGCCCAGACGGTGAGCGCCGCCGCCAGCAGCACGGCCAGCCAGAAGACCCCCGCGCTGAAATGGGTGAACAGCAGGGCGCCCGTCGTCCCCCCGACGAAGAGGCCGCCCCACAGCAGCAGGTAGGCGCCCCAGCCGGTGTAGCGCCGGCCCGAGAGCACACCGCCGATCGCCTGGCCGAGCTTGACCAGCGCCCCGGTCATGTAGGTCAGGCCGACCGCCACCTCGCCGTCGCGCTGGAACATGTTGTTCACGGCCCCCATCGCCAGGACCAGCGCGCCGAGCGCCGCGTCCGTCCGCTCCGCCATGTGGAAGGCGCCGCCCACGGCCAGCAGCGCGGCGACCACGGCCATCAGCGCCGGCTTGCGCCAGGGCCCGGCGCGGGCGACCACCGCCGCGCCGCCGGCCACCCCGACGATGAAGCCCAGGATCAGCAGCGCAGGCACCAACGCGGTCCGCGGCGCCGTGGCGAGGTCGACCGCCAGCCGGGTCGTGTTGCCCGACATGAACGAGACGAAATAGCGGTCGCCCGACATGAAGCCGAGCGCGTCGACGAAGCCCGCGAGGAAGGCGATGGCGATCGCCAGGCTCTGGCGCGGGCGGTCGAAGCGGTTCATGTCGCCAGCCTAGCGGGCCGGGCGCGACCTGTTCAATCCCGCACCATGTTCCGCAAGGTCTCGATCCGGTCGGCCTCGTGCGCGGGCTTGTCGGTGCGGATGCGGGCGATGCGGGGGAAGCGCATGGCGAGGCCGGACTTGTGGCGCCGGCTCTCGTGGACCGAATCGAAGGCGACCTCCAGGACCAGGCTCTTGTCGGTCTCGCGCACCGGGCCGAAGCGGTTGACCGTGTGGCGGCGGACGTAGGAATCGAGCCAGCGCAACTCCTCGTCGGTGAAGCCGAAATAGGCCTTGCCGACCGGCAGCAGCTCCGCGCCCGCATCGGGATCGCCGTCCCAGCAGCCGAAGGTGTAGTCCGAATAGAACGAGCTGCGCTTGCCGCTGCCGCGCTGGGCGTACATCAGCACGCAGTCGACCAGCAGCGGATCGCGCTTCCACTTGTACCACAGGCCGGTCCGGCGGCCGGCGACGTAGGGGCTGTCGCGGCGCTTGAGCATGACCCCCTCGATCGCCTCGTCGCGGGCGCGCTCGCGGATCGCGGCCAGCTCGTCGAGGCTGGCGGCGGCGATCACCGGGCTGAGGTCGAAGCGCGCGGGATCGAGCCCGGCGGCGAACTCCTCCAGCAGCAGGCGGCGCTGCTCCCAGGCATGGGCGCGCAGGTCCTCGTCCGCGTGGATCAGTAGGTCGTAGAGGCGGACGAAGGCCGGGTAGTCCTCCAGCATCTTCCTGGAGACGGTCTTGCGCCCCAGCCGCTGCTGGAGCGCGTTGAAGCTCGCCGCGCCGCCTTCCTCGCCGCCCTGGTGGCTGCCCCGCACCAGCAGCTCGCCGTCGAGCACGGCGGGGACGGCGAGGGCGGCGGCGATCTCGGGGAAGGCGCCGGAGATGTCGTCGCCCGAGCGCGAATAGACCCGCGTCTCGTCGCCCGCCCGGACGATCTGGACGCGGATGCCGTCCCATTTCCACTCGGCGGCGAAGTCGGCCATGTCGACCGCCGTCTCCTCCAGCGGATGGGCCAGCATGAAGGGCCGGAACAGCGGCAGGTCCTTGCCCGAGGGCGGCTCCGCGCCGTGCGCGGCCCAGTCGAACAGCGGCGCATAGGGCGCGGCCTGGCCGTGCCAGTATTCCTCGACGTCGTCGAGCGGGACGGCGAAGGCCTGGGCGAAGGCGGTCTTGGCCAGCCGCGCCGAGATCCCGATCCGCATCGCCCCCGTCGCCAGCTTGAGCAGGGCGTAGCGCCCGTTCGCGTCGAGCCGGTCGAGCAGGGCCGGCAGCTCGCGCGCCACGCTGGCGCGGGTCATGCCGGAGAGGATGTCGACCGCCTCGGCGACGGAGGGCGGGGAGGGCGGATCGGCCGGCTCGGGCCAGAGCAGGCTCGCGGTCTCGGCGGTGTCCCCGACATAGTCGCGCGACAGGGCGTAGAGCACGGGGTCGACACGTTCCATCAGCAGGTTGCGGATCGCCGCCGACTTGACCGCGGGGAAGTCCAGCCCGCCGGTCAGCGCCGCCAGCGCCCAGCCGCGATCGGGGTCGGGGGTGCGGCGCAGGTAGTCGGCCAGCAGCTTGAGCTTGGCGTTGCGCGAGCTGGTATAGACCAGCGCGTCGAGCAGGGCGGCGAATTGCTCCACCTAGAAGCCTCCCCGGCACGGGGAGGGGGACCATCCGCAGGATGGTGGAGGGGGCCGGCCCCAAGGTATGCGCTCGCCCGGTCGCATCCCGACGAGAGCCCCCTCCACCCCGCCGCTGCGCGGCGCGGTCCCCCTCCCCGTGGCGGGGAGGATCGGGGCGGCCGCCTCAATCATCCTCGTCCTCGTAGCCGACCAGGGCCAATGCCCGGACCTTGCGCTGGTCCAGCTCGCACCAGCGCAGCAGGGCTTCCTCGCGGCCGTGGGTGATCCAGGTCTCGGCCGGGTCGACCTCGCGGATCGTATCGGTCAGCTCGTCCCAGTCGGCGTGGTCGGAGACGATCAGCGGCAGCTCGACGTTGCGTTGCCGGGCGCGCTGGCGGATGCGCATCCAGCCCGAGGCCATGGCCGTGATCGGATCGGGCAGGCGGCGGCTCCAGCGGTCGCCCAGCGCGGAGGGCGGCGCGAGGACGATCTGGCCGGCCAGCGCGCCCTTGGCCATGCCCGCCACCAGCCGCAGGTCGCCGAGGTCGATGCCCAGCTCCTCGTAGAGCCGGCACATCCGCTCCAGCGCGCCGTGGAGGTAAATCGGCGCGGCATGGCCGGCCAGGCGCAGCTCGGCGATCAGCCGCTGGGCCTTGCCCAGGGCATAGGCGCCGACCAGCACGCAGCGATCGGGATTGGCGGCGCGGGCCGCGAGGAGCCGGCCGATCTCCTCCTCGACCGGGGGATGGCGGAACACCGGCAGGCCGAAGGTCGCCTCGGTGACGAAGACGTCGCAGGGGACCGGCTGGAACGGCGCGCAGGTCGGATCGGCGCGGCGCTTGTAGTCGCCGGTGACGACGACCCGCTCGCCGGCGTGCTCCAGCACGATCTGGGCCGAGCCGAGGACGTGGCCGGCGGGCACGAAGGTCGCCGCAACGCCGCCGGGCAGGGCGATGGTCTCGCCGTATTCGACCGGGACGGTGTTGATCCGCGTCTCGTAGCGCAGGGCCATGATCGCCAGGGTCGCAGGCGTGGCCACCGTCCGGTGGTGCCCGCCGCGCGCGTGGTCGGAATGACCGTGGGTGACGAGCGCCGTGTCGACCGGCCGCGCCGGATCGATCCAGCAGTTGCCGGGGACGATGTGGATGCCGTGCGGCTCGGCGCGAATCCAGGAGAAGGCTGCGGCCATTCGCTATGAAATGGCGATAGGCCGCGCCGGGTTCCAGCGGCAGGCGATCCTCCCCATTTGTCCTTGCGGAAAAATGGGGAGGATCTTGGCCTTACTCTTCCCCGCTCGGTTCCGGCTGGGCCTTGGGCTTGCGCTTGGGCGGCGTCTTCGCGGCCTTGCGGACCAGCTTGGGCGGCGCGGGGGTCAGCTCGAAGGACAGCTCCTTCTTGCCCTCGGCCTCCCTGGTGGTGACGTGGACCTCGCCGCCGTGGGCCAGCTTGCCGAACAGCAGCTCCTCGGCGAGCGGCTGCTTGACCTTCTCCTGGATGAGGCGGGCCATCGGCCGCGCGCCGTAGAGCCGGTCGTAGCCGCGCTCGCCCAGCCAGGCGCGCGCATCCGAATCGAACTGGATATGGACGTTCTGCTCGGCCAGCTGCAATTCGAGCTGGAGGATGAACTTGTCCACCACCCGGCTGA
>CALLNA010000233.1 GCA_938005655.1 uncultured Novosphingobium sp. | reverse complement strand
TTGAGCACGGCCAGCGTCATGTCGGCCGTGGCGGTGCAGTCCCACTGCTCGCCGGGGCAGACCTGATAGTGCCAGCGGTACTCGCCGGTCTTGACGTCGACCGCGACGATCGAGGCGAGGAACAGGTTGTCGCCGCCGCCCGGGCTGCGCAGGGTCTGGTTGTAGGGAAAGCCGTTGCCGACGCCGAGATAGACCAGGCCCAGCTCGGGATCGTAGGCGAAGGCGTTCCAGGCCGTGCCGCCGCCGCCGCGGCGCGAGCCGTCGGGGTTGCTCCAGCCGCTCGGCCAGGTCTTGCGCATCACCTCCTCGGCCTTGCGGTTGGCCGGGGTCACGTCCTCGCCGGGCGTGGTGTAGAACCGCCAGGCGAGCTTGCCGGTCTTCTCGTCGTAGGCCGAGACGAAGCCGCGCGCCGGGCTGATGTCCGCCCCGCCGAAGCCGACGATCACCTTGCCCCCGAAGACCCGCGGCGGGCCGTTGGAATTGCGCGGGGCCTGGTCGGGATAGTCGTAGGTCTTCCAGGCCTCCTTGCCGGTCTTGGCGTCGAGCGAGATCACGTAGCCGTCGGTCGTCACCAGGAAGACGTGGCCGTCCGAATAGGCGATGCCCTTGTTGCCCCAGGACATCTGGAGCGCGCTGGTCGCCCGCTGGCGGGTGCCGCCGTCGTATTCCCACAAGAGCTTGCCGGTCGCCGCCTCGAAGGCGCGGATGTGCGAGTGGCCGGTGGTGATGAACACCTTGCCCTCGGCCATCAGCGGGGTGGTCGGCGAATAGCCCGGCTCGAGGTCGTAGTGCCAGGCGAGCTTGAGGTCGCCCACCGTGCTCGCGTTGATCTCCTCGAGCGGGGAATAGTGGGTCTCGTGGCCGGTGCGGCCCCAGCTCGGCCATTCGTCGGGATCGGCGACCATCGAGGCCTCGACCGGCTGGGCCGGCTTCGAACAGCCGGACAGGACCAGCAGGCCGGCGACGACCGGAACCAGCAATATACGAGCGAGATGTCCGCGCACTTCGATCCTCCCCCTGTGCCGGTGCTCCGGGCGGCCTCGCTCCGGTTTTTATGCACCACACTGTATCACAAGACCGGCGCCTACCGCGTCTTGGCGGCCGACGCAATGACCGAGCGGGGCGCGCCGCTCAGGCCGATGCAAGAAAACACTTTCCTACACGAACCGTTATGGTTATCTGATTCGACTTCCGTTCCCTTCGGAGGTCCTTCCCATGCCCCTGCTCGACACCATCCTCGGCCCGATTACCTCGATCATCGACAAGATCATTCCGGACAAGGAAGCGCGCGACAAGGCCAAGCTGGAACTGATCCGCCTGCAAGGCTCGCAGGAGCTGGCCGAGATCCAGGCCCAGCTCTCCGCGATCGTCGCCGAGGCCAGCTCGCAGGACCCCTGGACCAGCCGCGCCCGGCCGAGTTTCCTCTACGTGATGTACGCGCTGATCCTCTTCGCCCTGCCGATGGGGATACTCGCCGCCTTCAAGCCGGAGATGGCCACGGCGATCGGCCAGGGGATCAACGCCTATCTCGGCGGCCTGCCGGATTCGCTCTACATGCTGTTCGGCACCGGCTACCTCGGCTACACCGCCGCGCGCCAGTGGGGAAAGAGCGCGGGGGCCGGCAAGTAGGCGCGATGGACGGGAAGGCTTGCCTGGCCGCGGCCAGCGGCTAAGGAGTTCGGGCAAGCACGGCGGTCAGGCAAGACGGGGCAGGGTCCATGGCAAGCAATCTGGTCTATGTCCTCAACGGACCCAACCTCAACCTGCTCGGGATGCGCGAGCCGGAGATTTACGGCAGCGACACGCTCGACGACATCGCCGCCATGCTGGAGGACCGCGCCCGCGACCTCGGCCTGGAGATCGACCTGCGCCAGTCGAACCACGAGGGCCACCTGCTCGACTGGCTGCACGAGGCCCAGGCCGAAGGCGCCCGGGCCGTCCTGCTCAACGCGGGCGCGCTGACCCACACCAGCCTGGCGCTCTACGACGCGATCCGCTCGATCAAGACGCCGGTGATCGAGGTCCACATCTCCAACCCCCACGCGCGCGAGGAATTCCGCCACAAGAGCTATGTCGGCATGGCCGCCAAGGGCTCGATCGCCGGCTTCGGGCCGAAGGGCTACCTGCTGGCGCTGGAGGCCGCAGCGGGGCTTTAGGGGCGGCCTTTAGGGCTGGCTTTAAGGGGGTTGCGGGGCCCGGCGGGCCTCGCCATCTTCGCCCCATGGCAGACCATTGCTGCGCCTCGAAAGCCGGAGAACTCGAACGCCTCGCCCGCGTGGCCGAACAGCGCCGGGTGCTGGTGATCGTCCTCGTCATCAATGCCGCGATGTTCGTCACGGAATTCGGCGCGGGCCTGATCGCGGGCTCGAGCGCGCTGATGGCCGACGCCTCCGACATGTTCGGGGACGCCCTGGTCTATGCGGTGAGCATCTATGCGATCTCGCGCAGCGACCGCTGGAAGGCCGGCGCAGCCGCGCTGAAGGGGGTGGTGATCCTGCTGCTCGCCCTCGGCATCGTCTGGAACGTGGCCGAGAAGGTCGCGAGCGGGGTCCCGCCCTCCTCGCTACTGATGACGGTCTTCGGCACCCTGGCCCTGGCCGCCAACCTCGGCTGCCTCGCGCTCCTGTGGCGCTTCCGCGATCAGGACGTCAACATGGCCAGTACCTTCGAATGCTCGCGCAACGACGTGATCTCGAACTGCGGCGTGCTGATCGCCGCGGGCGCCGTCGCCCTGACCGCGTCGCCCTGGCCGGACATCGTCATCGGCGGGATCATGGCCGTGGTCATCCTGCGTTCGGCGATCCGCGTCCTGGCTAGCGCTGCGCCGGGGCTGCGCGCTCCCACCACGTCCTGATCGCCTCCGCGTCGGCCGCGATCACCTCGTAGCAGGGCGCGGCGAAGGCATGCCATCGCTCCTGGTTGCGCGGCGACACGGCGGTCAGGATCGGCACCCCGGCCTCCATCGCCGCGGCGAAGGCGGCCGTCAGGCCCGAGCGGCTTTCCGCCTCCAGCTTGCCGAACTTGCTGAGCACCACGAGGTCGCAGCCCGCGGCGATGTCGCGGCAGACCGCGGCGCAGGCGTCGACCACGCCGCGCGGATCGAGCGAGCAGGCGGTCGAGCCCGAACCGAGGTCCTGGAAGATCGGATAGCGCGCCCCGTCGGCGACATTGAGCAGGGTGTCGGCGCCGCAGACCCCGGAACCGCCCTCGGCGCCGGCGCCCTCCGGCACCTCGATCACCCCGGCCACGCGCGCCGGCCGCCACGGCGCGGTCAGCACATCGGCGAGCAGGCGCTGGATCGCCGCGCTCTCGGCGCCCTGCACCACGGCAATGGGCAGCGGGGCGATCGGCAGGGATGCGGTCACTCCAGCGGCACGCCCGGCAATTGCTTGGCCGTGCGGATGGTCAGCGAGGTCTTGACGCTGGCCACGCCCGGCGCCGGGGTGAGCTTGCTGGTCAGGAACTCCTGGAAGCTCTGGAGGTCCTGGCTGACGATCTTGAGGATGAAATCGATCTCGCCGTTGAGCATGTGGCATTCGCGCACCTCGGGCAGGCCGCGCATGTGATCCTCGAACTGGCGGAGCGATTCCTCGGCCTGGCTCTTGAGGCTTACCAGGGCGAAGACGGTGATCGCGAAGCCCAGCTTCGAGGCGTCCAGCTCGGCATGGTAGCCCTTGATGACGCCGGAATCCTCCAGCGCGCGGACCCGGCGCAGGCAGGGCGGCGCGGTCAGCCCGACGCGGTGGGCCAGCTCGACGTTGGTGACGCGCCCCTCATTCTGCAATTCCGCCAGCAGGCGGCGATCGGTTTCATCCAGATTGGCCATCGCCCCGGTCAATACCCTCTATGTTCGCCGGGCCCGCCCGACACGGCTCCGCCCGAATAGCAATCCCCGATCCCGCAAGATTCACAGCTTTTCGAATAGGCTAGGATAATATTATTGTTTCATACTGCAATCGTCCCGCTTTGCAACGCACTGCTGCTGTCCGCTTTCGGCACGGATCGAACCTGCTAAGGTCGCGCCCGCATCCATGCGCTACGACGACCGCCTCGGCACGGTCCTGCGGCACAAGCCTGGAGGGGCGAGCGCCGCGAAGACCCAGTTCCGCCAGTTGCTCGACCTGCTCGGCACGCTGCCGAGCGAGGCGCGCAGCGCGACGGTGGACGACGCCTACCTGCGCCTGGCCGAGCTGGGCGAGGCGATCTCCCCCGACGAGAAGCGGCTGATGCTGGACGATCCCGGCCTGCGGCTGCGCGCGCCGCGCCTGCTCGCGCTGCTCGCCGGGGACGAGCCCCGCGTCGCCGCCGCGGCGATCGCCCGGGCGCGGCTGAGCGATCATGAGTGGCTCGACCTGATCCCCGTCCTGCCGGCCCCGGCGCGCGGCTTCCTGCGCCTGCGGAGCGACCTCGGCCCCGAGGTGCGCGGCCTGCTCGACCGGCTCGGCGTCCATGATCGCGGCCTGCCGCCGGCAGAGGATGCGGCGAGCGCCGGGATCGCCGCCGGAATTGACGAGGGAATCGGCGGGGAGATCGGCGACGGGCTG
Source organism: uncultured Novosphingobium sp. (assembly GCA_938005655.1). Classification (GTDB taxonomy): domain Bacteria; phylum Pseudomonadota; class Alphaproteobacteria; order Sphingomonadales; family Sphingomonadaceae; genus Novosphingobium. Next base: position 1,300 of record CALLNA010000233.1, on the reverse strand, counting down.
CTGGCCGCCTCCCCCGTAGTCGCCTTCCCCGTGGAGGATACGGCGACCCAGGGCATCGCCGCGCTGGTCAGGCGGATCGAGGCCTTCCGCAAGACCCGCGCGCCGATCGAGGCCGCCAACGACCGCAGCCAGGCCCCGCGCCTGCCGCTGGGCGAGGAGGCCTTCCTGCGCCCCCCGCGCGAGCTGCGCGCCTTCGACTTCGCCTGCGACGCCGAGGGGCGGATCGTCTGGGCCGACCCCGGCGTCGCGCCGATGACCGTGGGCATGAGCCTGGCCCAGGCCGAGGGACCGGGCGCGGGCGCCCTCGCCCGGGCACTCGGGCAGGTCCAGCCCTTGCAGGCGATCCGCCTCGACCTCGTCGGCGCCCCGGCGATCGCGGGCGCCTGGCAGGTCGACGCCGCGCCCTGGTTCGAGCCGGTCGGCGGCCGCCTCGCCGGCTGGCGCGGCCGCTTCCGCCGCCCGCCCGCGCCGGCCGACGCGGCCCCGCCCGCGTCGAGCGAGGCCGACCGCATCCGCCAGTTGCTCCACGAGCTGCGGACCCCGGTCAATGCGATCCAGGGCTATGCCGAGGCCATGCAGCAGGGCCTGTTCGGCCCGATCGGGCACGAATATCGCGCGATGTCGGCGGGGATCGCCGCCGACGCCGCCCGCATCCTCGGCGGGTTCGAGGAGCTGGAGCGCCTGGCCAGGCTCGACAGCGGGGCGATGGAGCTGGAAGCCGGCGCCTGCGACCTGCGCGAGGTCGTCGCCGCCGTCGCCGCCCGGCTCCAGCCCCATGCCGCCGCCCGCGAGAGCGGCTTCGACCTCCAGCTCGGCGACGTCCCGGCGCGGGTTCCGCTCGCCGGGATCGAGGCCGAGCGGATCGTCTGGCGGGTCCTCGCGACCCTCGCCGCCGCCGCCGCGCCGGGCGAGGTGCTCCGCCTGCGGCTGCGCCTGCGCGACGGCGCGGTCCGGCTCAAGCTCCAGCTTCCCGCCGCGCTCGCCGCCCGCGACGGGGAGGACCTGTTCCGCGCCTCGACCACCCAGGCGGCGAGCGCGCTGACCGCCGGCCACTTCGGCGGCGGCTTCGCCCTGCGCCTGGCCGCGGCCGAGGCCCGCGCCGCGGGCGGCGGGCTGGAGCGCCGGGGAGACCGGCTGCGCCTGACGCTTGCGGGCTTGACCGCGACTGCCATGCCCCATAGCCATGGTTCCAGCGCGGCCGGGCCGGGCTAAGGGGCAGAAAACGGGGCAAAACTTGGGGGAAACCCGTATTACCGACCGGCCGGAAGCCGGTTCCTTCGTCCGTTTCCGCACGGGGACG
>CALLNA010000232.1 GCA_938005655.1 uncultured Novosphingobium sp. | reverse complement strand
GGCGACCAAGCTGCTGCCGGACCTGCGCTGGCCGTTGCCGCCGGGGGACCAGCTCATCGCCCATCTCGACCGCCTGCGCCCCCGGCTCGAGGCCCTGGCCGCCGACGCGCCGTCCCATGCGCGCGGCGAGGTGCGGTTGCTCTCGCCGGTCGCCAATCCGGGCAAGTTCGTCTGCGGCGCGGGCAACTGGAAGCACCACGGCGCGCCCTTCGGGATGATGGGCTTCATGGGCAAGGCGGCCTCGGCGCTGGCCGGGGAGGGCGAGGGGGTGCGGATCGCCTGGCCCGACCGGGTGACGGTCCACGAGCCCGAGCTGGGTTTCGTGATCGGCCGGGAATGCCGCAACGTCAGCGAGGCCGAGGCGCTGGACTACGTCGCCGGCTATGCCTGCGCGCTCGACACCACGCTCAAGCCCGAGCGCGAGGACTGGGCCTTCTGCAAGTCGTTCGACACCTACGGCACGCTCGGCCCCTGGCTGGTCACGGCCGATGAGATTCCCGATCCCGGCGCCCTGTCCTATCGCTTCTGGGTCAACCAGGAGCTGCGCGGCGAGCGCTCCTTCGCCGACCTCACCGGCAGCCCGGCGCAGATGATCGCCTTCGCCTCGACCGCGATGACGCTCTACCCCGGCGACATCGTCCTGTCGGGCGCGGCCGACGTCGCGCCGGTCGCGCCGGGCGACGTGATGAAGCTGGAGATTCCGCGGATCGGCCGGATCGAGGTGGCGGTCAGCGTCGCGCCCGACGCGCGGACGAAGCCCTGGGGCGCCTAAGTTCCTCCCCATTTTCGCGAAGCGCAAATGGGGAGGGGGACCGCCGCCGAAGGCGGTGGTGGAGGGGTAGGCGTTGCGCGATTACCCCTCCGTCATTCGCTTCGCGAATGCCACCTTCCCATTTGTGCTTCGCAAAAACGGGGAGGAACTTGGATCACGCGTTCCCTACCACCCAGCAGGCCAGCGCCATCAGGAACCCGGCGAAGCGATTGGCGCGGAAGCGGGCGAGGGCCTGGGCGCCGTCGTGGGGCAGCAGCGTCGCCACCTGCCAGCCGAGGTGGATCGCCATCGGCACCAGCGCGAGCAGCGCCGCCCAGTCGGGCCGGAGTAGCCAGAAGGCGAGGGCCCAGAACGCCAGGGCCGCCGCGTAGAACCCGGCCACCCCGCCGCGCACGTGGCTCCCCAGCCGCCGCGCGCTGGAGCGGATGCCGACCAGCGCGTCGTCCTCCACGTCCTGCAAGGCGTAGATCGTATCGTAGCCGATGACCCAGCAGATCGACCCGGCATAGAGCGCGGCGAGCACCGCCAGCCCATCGCCGCGCAGCGCCGCCCAGCCGACCAGCGCGCCCCAGGAGAAGACCAGGCCCAGCCAGGCCTGCGGCCACCAGGTGATCCGCTTCATGAAGGGATAGGCCGCGACCGGGGCGAGGCTCCCCAGGGCGACGAGCCGGGCCTCCCAGCGCAGTTGCAGCAGGACGATCAGACCGATCAGGCACAGGGCGGCGAGCCAGGCCCAGGCCACCCGCTTCGAGGTTGCCCCGCTCGCCACCGGGCGGCTCGCGGTGCGCGCCACCTGGCGGTCGAGGTCGGCGTCGACGATGTCGTTGTAGACGCAGCCCGCCCCGCGCATCGCGATGGCGCCGATCAGCATCCAGGCGATCAGGTCCCACCGTGCCTGTCCGCCGGCGAGGAGCACGCCCCAGGCGCAGGGCCAGAACAGCAGCCACCAGCCGATCGGCCGGTCGAACCGCGCGAGCAGGGCGAGGTTGCGCAGCGGCTGCGGCAGGAGGGCGACGAGGCCGCGATGCTGGCTGTCGGGGACGATCGGGGCGGACATGCGACGGCCCTAAACAATCCGCGCGGACTTGGGTAGGGAACCGTCATGCCCGCCACCCCCGCCTGGCCGCCCAGGAGCGCGCCCCGCCTGTTCGTCCCCGGCCCGCTGGCCGAGGGCGTCGCCGTCGCGATCGGGGGCGGGCAGGCGCATTACCTGTCGCGGGTCATGCGCGTCGCCGAGGGCGACGCCGTGGTGCTCTGCGACGACGAGACCGGCGAATGGACCGCCCGCGTCGCCACGGCCGGCAAGCGCGAGGTGCTGGCCGTGCCCGAGGTCCGCACCCGGCCGCGCGAGGAGGTGCCGGACTTCACCTTGTGCGCCGCCCTGCTCAAGAAGCCGGCCTTCGACCTCGTCCTCGAAAAGGCGACCGAGCTCGGCGTCCGGCGTATTCAGCCGGTCGTCACCCGGCGCTGCGTCGCCGACGCGCTCAACCTCGACCGCGCCCGGACGATCGTCACCGAGGCGGCCGAGCAATGCGCCCGCACCGCCCTGCCCGAACTGGCCGCGCCGGTGAAGCTCGACGCCCTGCTGCGCGGCTGGCCGGGCGAGCGGCTGCTGTTCTTCGCCGACGAGACCGGCGGCGATCCCGCCGCCGATGCCTTCCGCGCCCCGGGGCCAGCCGCCCTGCTGACCGGCCCCGAGGGCGGCTTCGACGATGCCGAGCGCGCCGCGATCCGCGCGCTGCCTTCGGCCCGGCCGATCTCGCTCGGCCCGCGCGTGTTGCGCGGCGAGACCGCGACCATCGCCGCCACGGCATTGTGGATGGGCTTGGCGGGCGACTGGCACAAATAGCTGGCGCGCTCCGCTCCGCTCCATTAACGCGCGCGCCATGAGCACGCGGCAGGCTTCCGAGCGCGACGATCCGATCATCGAACGGCGCGAGCAGCTCGCCGCGCCGATGGCCGCGGGCGAGAAGCCGCGCGAGGCCTGGCGCATCGGCACCGAGCACGAGAAGCTGGTCTATCGCACGGCGGACCACCGCGCGCCCTCCTACGCCGAGCCCGGCGGCATCCGCGACCTGCTGCTGGCCTTGCAGGACTTCGGCTGGACCCCGATCGAGGAGGGCGGACAGGTCATTGCCATGGCCGGCGCCGACGGCGCGGTCAGCCTGGAGCCGGCGGGGCAACTGGAGCTGTCCGGCGCGCCGCTGGAGAACCTGCACCAGACCTGCGCCGAGACCGGCCGTCACCTCGCCCAGGTCAAGGAGATCGGCGCGAAGACCGGCACGGCCTTCCTCGGCCTCGGCATGTGGCCGGACAAGACCCGGGCCGAGCTGCCGATCATGCCCAAGGGGCGGTACGCGATCATGCTGCGGCACATGCCGCGGGTCGGCGGCCTGGGCCTCGACATGATGCTGCGGACCTGTACCATCCAGACCAACCTGGACTATGCCAGCGAGGCGGACATGGCGCAGAAGTTCCGCGTCTCCCTGGCGCTCCAGCCGCTGGCCACGGCGCTGTTCGCCAACTCGCCGTTCACGGAGGGGCGGCCCAACGGCTACCTTTCGTACCGCAGCCACATCTGGTCGGACACCGATCCGGCGCGCACCGGGATGCTGCCCTTCGTCTTCGAGGAGGGCTTCGGTTACGAGCGCTACGTCGACTACATGCTCGACGTGCCGATGTACTTCGTCTTCCGCGACGGGAAATACATCGACGCCGCGGGCCAGTCGTTCCGCGACTTCCTCGACGGTCGGCTGCCCGCCCTGCCCGGCGAGAAGCCGCGCCTGGGCGACTGGGAGGACCACCTCTCGACCGCCTTCCCCGAGGTCCGGCTCAAGTCCTTCCTCGAGATGCGCGGCGCCGACGGCGGCCCGTGGAACCGGATCTGCGCCCTGCCGGCGCTGTGGGTCGGCCTGCTCTACGACCAGGGCGCGCTCGACGCCGCCTGGGACCTGGTCAAGGGCTGGGACATGGCGGGCCGCGAGGCGCTGCGGAGCGCCGTGCCGAAGCTGGGCCTCGATGCGCCGCTGCCCGGCGGCGGCAAGTTGCGGGACATCGCCGCCGAGGTCCTCGCCATCGCCCGCGCCGGCCTGGTTGCGCGGAACCGGCTCAACTCGGCCGGCGACAACGAGGCCGGCTTCCTCGCCCCGCTCGACGAGATCGTCCGCACCGGCACGGTCCCGGCGCAGCGCCTGCTCGACCTGTTCCACGGCGAATGGGGCGGCGACATTTCGCGGGTCTACGAAGAGAGCTTCTGATGATCCTGGTCGCCGGCACCTTCCGCCTGCCGCCGGAGAGCCTGGCGGCGGGGCGTGAGGCTCTGCTCCGCGTGATCGCGGCGACCCGCGCCGAGCCGGGTTGCATCGACTATGCCTATGCCGAAGACCTGGCCGAGCCCGGGCTGATCCGGGTCAGCGAGACCTGGTCGAGCCGCGAGGCTCTGGCCGTCCATTTCGACACGCCGCACATGCGCCGATGGCGGACCGAGCGCGAGGTGCTGGGGATGCGCGACCGGGATATGACGGCCTATACGGTGGGCGAAGGCGAAACGCTCTAACCTGCCCTCATCGACCGGGGCTTACTCCGCCGGCTGCAACCTCGGCCCGCGCGGGGCGAGCAGGCCGACCAGCCGGTTCAGCCCGCGGGTGATCGGGGCGTGGCGGTCCATCCAGGCGGAATAGGCGCGGTACTTGGGGTCCGCGCCGCCGAGGTGGCGTTCCTCGGTCTTGGCGCGCCAGTAATAGACGCCGCTGACCGCCGCCATCAGTACGGTGTTGCGCACCGCGTCGGTCAGCGAGCCGCTCGTGGCGAGGAACGGCAGGGTGGAGAGCCACCAGAACAGGTTCTTCGAGAGGTAGGCCGGATGGCGGGTGAAGCGGTAGGGGCCGTTCGTCAGCACCCCGCGATAGGTCAGGTTGGAGAAGCGGATGCCGAAGGCCACGGTGGCCCAGGCGTAGATCGCGGTCAGGACGACCAGCGCCGCGCCCCAGATCCACAGCAGCGCGGCATGTCCCTGGAGCCAGAAGGCCCAGTCGGAGGTCGCCGGGTGATAGTCCAGCACCCCGCCGTCGCCCATTAGGATGAACGGCGGATAGCAGATCAGCGCCGCCACCCAGGCGGAGAGGTAGGGGTTGGCCGAGCGGATCTGCGCGTCGAGCGGTTTCATCGTCAGCATGTAGCCGACCGTGCCGATCTGCACGTCGATCAGGAACAGCAGCTCGATCAGGGTGCCGGCGAAGCGTACCGGGTCCTTGGTGAAATCGGCAAAGTCGTAGGTGACGATGCCCTGGAAGCCGCCCGGCAGGATCGAGATCATGAAGGCGCTGAAGAAGCCCTTCACCGCCCAGGCGCGCAGGTGGTGGCCGATCTCGGCCGGATCGTAGGCCTCGCGCCCGATCAGCATGGCGCCGAAGTGCCAGGCCCCGTCGCGCGGATTGACCAGGTAGCGGTCGAGCCAGAGGACATAGGGAATCGACAGCACGAACAGCGGGATCGCCGCCGCGCCGATCACGTCCATCGCGAACAGGTACTGCCCGCGCCAGTACCACCGCGCGATGCAGTAGAGCACGCCGATCAGCGCCCAGGTCGCCCAGAGGCCGGCGAGCTTGGTGATCGAGGTCTCGACCACGGCGGAGAGCCTGCGCGGCCGGGTCCAGTCGATCCCGGTTGAGGCGCGGCGGTGGACCTTGTCGACCAGCAGCGACCACAGGACCATCGGCCCGCCGGAGAACAGCATGGCGGCAAGCGCGGCATAGGGTCCGGACATCGGCTCGCGCGGGGTGGCGAGGGCGAAGAAATCGGCGATGGCCGCCCATTCGCGACAGACCATGATCCAGGCGAACAGCCCGGCGAGCCCGACCAGGCCGACGCCTGCGGACACGTCGCTGACGGGCCGGGGATCTGGTTGCGCGCTCATCGCCCGCGGTTTAGCGCGGGAAGGTTAAGGGTGCGGTAACGCGCGGGAAATCCTCCTCGCTCGCGGGGAGGGGTACCGTCCGCAGGGGGTTCTCCTCCGGCAGGGTGTGGTTGAGGATGGCCCCCTCCGTCAGTCCTGCGGACTGCCACCTCCCCGTGCCGGGGAGGAGTAATATCCCCAGCCCTCGCGGATCACCTTGGCCACCTCGGCATGGCCGGCTTCGGACCAATGCCCGTCGCAGGTCAGGAACCAGCGCTGCGGCCGGCCGCCCGCGTCGCGCTGCATGGCGGGGAGCAGGTCGAGGTAGTCGATCCCCGCGCCTTGCGCGACCTGGCGCAGCTCCTCGGGCAGCGGCGGGGGCTTGCCGCCGCGCGCCGCGGCGAAGTCGTCGGGGCGGGGGATCGTCACCACCAGCACCCGGCGGCCCGCCGCGTCCCGGGCGATTTGTTCGATCGCATAGCGCAGCCGGTCGAACTCCGCGCGGGTGTAGTTGTAGTAGTGCGAGCGGTGCAGCGCGCCGTCCTGGGGCGTCCCGGCCTTGTGCGCCCGCACCGCCGAGACGTAGGCCGTCATGAACATGCCGGTGCGGTAGGTCAGCCAGAACTCGCCGGGCAGGTTGACCAGGAAGCGCCGCCAGTCGTGCGGACGGGGCGCGAAGGTGCGCGGCGGATAGGTGACGCGGTAGCCGGGATAGGTCCCGGTCAGGCGGGGCGTCCAGCGCGCGTCGGCCGGGCGGTCCTCGACGGTCCCGCCGGGCGGGAAATCGTTGTCGGGCAGGACCATCACCAGCACCGCGTCGTGGTCGAACCGCCGGGCCAGGGTGCGGTAGAGCTGCCAGTACTGCACGGGGTCGAAATCGCCCGAGGTGCCGAAGTCGAGGTGCTCGATCCCGCTGCCGCGTTCGAGCAGGTCGGGCGCGCGCCGGCCCGCGGCGATCCCCCAGCCCTCGGCGAAGGAATCGCCGAGCACGGCGACGCGCGGGCCGGCATGGCGCTCGCTGGTCTCGGCATCGCGCATCCCGAAGGCGTTGGCCCGGTAGGGTACGTCGAAGCACGCCTTGGCGTGGCGGTACTCGGCATGGGGCAGGTGCCAGACCCCGAAGGCAGGATCGACGTCCACCCAGAACGACCAGGCGTTGCGCGCGTCGTAGGTCGGCAGCGAGACGTCGAGCAGGCCGAGCCGCACCACGGCTTGCAGCCCCGCCTCCAGAATCACCAGGAAGACGAGGAGCTGGAGCAGGAAGGCGCGGAGGCGTCTCACCGGCGGGCGCGCCCAGCGGGGCCGGGGTCAGTCCAGCTCATACCTGCCCGCATAGTCCTGGCGCAGGGCCGGGTCCTGCTCCTCCTTGCGCAGCACGCAGTCGCCGATCGCCAGCAGGTCGAGGTCGGTTCCCATGAAGCAGCGGAAGGCGTCCTCGGGCGTGGCGACGATCGGCTCGCCACGCACGTTGAACGAGGTGTTGATGACCACGCCGCAGCCGGTCAGCCGCTCGAACTCGGCGATCAGCGCATGATACCGGGGATTGGTCTCGCGATGCACCGTCTGGACCCGCGCCGAATAGTCGACATGGGTCACGGCCGGGATGTCGGAGCGGGCGATGTTCAGCTTGTCGATCCCGAACAGCGCCTGCTCGGCCGCGCTCATCGCGCGGCGGCGCTCGGGCTTCACGTTGGCGACCAGCAGCATGTAGGGGCTGTCGCCGTCCAGCTCGAAATAGTCGCCGACCCGCTCGCGCAGCACCGAGGGGGCGAAGGGGCGGAAGGATTCGCGGAACTTGACCTTGAGGTTCAGGGTCTTCTGCATCGTCTCCGAGCGCGGATCGCCGAGGATCGAGCGGCCGCCGAGCGCGCGCGGGCCGAACTCCATCCGCCCCTGGAACCAGCCGACCGCCGCGCCTTCGGACAGGGCGCGGGCCGTGGCCCGGATCATCGCGGCCTCGTCCAGCACGGCGAATCGCGCGCCCGCCGCGGTGAGCCGCCGCTCGATCTCGGCCTGCGCGAATTGCGGGCCGAGGTAGCTCCCCGCCATGCCGTCGCCGCCGGAGACGACGCGCGGCCGGTCCAGCTCCATGTGCCAGGCCGCCAGCGCCGCGCCGGGCGCGCCGCCCGCGTCGCCCGAGGCGGGCTGGACCCAGATGTTGTCGAAAGCGCCGTCGCGCAGGACCTTGCCGTTGGCGACGCAGTTGAGCGCCACGCCGCCCGCCAGGCAGAGGTTGGGCACGCCGTATTCCCGGGCCAGCGCCCGGGTCAGCCGCAGCACGACCTCCTCCGTCACCGCCTGGAGCGAGGCGGCCATGTCCATGTGGAACTGGGTCAGCAGGCCTTCTGCCGCGCGCACCGGCTGGCCGAACAGGTCGGCGAAGCGGCGGTTGGTCATGGTCAGGCCCGTGGCATAGCTGAAATAGCGCTGGTCGAGCCGGAACGAGCCGTCGGGCTTGAGGTCGATCAGATGCTCCAGCATCAGGGGCGCGTATCTCGGCTCGCCGTAGGGGGCGAGGCCCATGACCTTGTATTCGCCGCTGTTGACCTTGAAGCCGAGGTAATAGGTCAGCGCCGAATAGAGCAGGCCGAGCGAGTGGGGGAAGCCGATCTCCTTCTCGACGGTCAGCCGGTTGCCGCGCCCGAGGCAGACCGTGGTCGTCGCCCGCTCGCCCACCCCGTCCATCGTCAGCACCACCGCCTCCTCGAACGGCGAGGGATAGAAGGCGCTGGCGGCGTGGCTCAGGTGGTGCTCGCTGAACAGCAGCTTGTCCCCCCGCTTGTCCTTGCCGCCCAGGCCGCCCGCGTGCTGCTCCAGCTCCTCCAGCAGCAGGGTCTTCTGGAACAGCTTCTCGCGCAGCCAGACGGGAATCGCCTTGGCGAAGGAGGCGAAGCCCCGGGGCGCGAAGCTGACGTAGGTTTCGAGCAGGCGCTCGAACTTGAGGAAGGGCTTGTCGTAGAACACCACCCGGTCGACCTCGGCCAGGCTCAGCCCGGCCTCGGCCAGCACGTAGTCGATCGCGTTGCGGGGATAGGCCTCGTCGTGCTTCTTTCGGGTGAAGCGCTCCTCCTGCGCCGCCGCGACGATCCGTCCGTCGCGCACCAGGGCGGCGGCGCTGTCGTGGTAGAACGCCGAAATCCCGAGGATGGAGCCCATCAGAAGACGGTATAGATGAACGGCGCGATGGCCGACCCGTGGGTGAAGACCACCAGCCCGCCGATCAGGATCAGGGCGAGGAACAGCGGCCAGAGCCACACCTTGCGGCGCGCGACCAGGAAGCGCAGCAGGTCCTTGATCGTGTCCATCAATATTGCTCCCGCATCGGGCCGGGCTGGGTGTCGCGGCGTTCCCAATAGGTCTCCGCCTCGGGCGAGAGCCGGCGGTGCAGCGGGTCCTTGCGCAGCAGCCGCATGATAAGCGCGGTCGGGATCACCGCGACCACGAACAGCAGGCCCATCATCACCGGCGTCATCACCGCGCCGAGCGCCAGGCCGAGGCGGAACCACAGCCGGTTGAGCGGCGCGAGCCAGGCGGGGCGGGCCAGCGCGACGATCAGGAACAGCGCCGCGACCGCCAGGGCCCACCAGCGCAGGGGCAGCCCGTGCCGCAGGGGCAGCAGCGCGACGAGCGCGAAGACTCCGGCGAAGACCAGGCCGAAGCTGCGCTCGGAGCCCATCTTGATCTTGCCGGCGGCCATGACGGCGGTGCTAACCGACCTTTTCGCGCATGGGAAGCATGAGGCTGGCCCCTTTTCCTTCCGTCGGCGTCACCCTGAACTTGTTTCAGGGTCCATTCCTCCTCGCGTGACGAAGCCCTCCGGCACAGGGAGAATGGCGCCTTTGTCTGTAGGGTCTTGCACGGCGCGCGAGGAAGGATGGATGCTGAAACAAGTTCAGCATGACGGACTGGTCTGTGGCCTACGCCTTGCGGAACACCGGCAGCATGAATGTCCCGGCCTGGTCCTCGCAGGGGATGAACGTCACCTCGACCGGCATCCCGACCGTCATCTCCTCGCGCGCGAAGCCGTGCGGGTTGGCGATGAACAGCGGGCCTTCCTCCAGCTCGACCAGGATCGTGTCCCAGGGCAGCGGCAGCAGGCCGCGGTAATAGTCGCGCTCGAAGGTGCACCAGCTCGCCAGGGCGCCGCGCCCGGACATCCGCGCCCATTCGAGCTCGGCCGAGCCGCAGGCCTCGCAGGCCTTGACCACCGGCCAGGCGATCTCGCCGCAGGCCGTGCAGCTTTGCAGGCGCAGCTCGCCCCGGGCGGTCCATTCCCAGAAGGTGTCGTGGCCGGGACCGAGGGTGCGGTCGGGGCGTTTCTCGGCCATGGTCATTCTCCCGGCACGAAGATCAGGGGGTGGGCCTGGTCGGTCTGGGCGAGCGAGAACATCGCCGCGTCGAGCCGGCCGACCTGGCGCGGCCCGGCGCGCCCGCGCACCTGCCGCACCGATTCGGCGACCTGGCTCCAGCCGTGCATGTAGGAGCCCGAAAGGTTGCCGCCCTCCGTATTGGTCGGCAGCCTGCCGCCGACCGCCATCTGCCCTTCGGCGGCAAAGGCGAGGCCGCGGCCCGGCGCGACGAAGCCGTAGCCCTCGAGCTGGTTGACGAGGTGGATCGACGAGGCGTCGTAGCCCTCGAAGTGGCCCACGTTCGCCAGCGCCAGCCCGGCCATGGCGAGGGCCTGCTCGCCCACCTCCAGCATCTGGTGCCGCAATCGCTCGCGGACCATCGCGTGGAGCTTGCGGGTCCTGACCACGGCCTCGCCCCAGCCGGCGACCAGCGCGGGATTCATGCCCTTGGCCAGCTCGGCGCGGGTCACGATCAGGCAGACCGCCCCGTCGTTGACCAGGCAGAGGTCGAACAGGTGGAGCGGCCGCACGATGTAGCGCGAGGCGAGGTAGTCCTCGCGGGTGATCGCCTTGCGCATCACCGCGTTGGGATTGGCGAGGGCGTTCTGGCGCACCTGGATCGCCACGGCGGCCAGGTCCTCCTCGGTCGCGCCGTATTCGTGGGCGTAGTGGGTGAACATCAGCGCCCAGTGCGCCGCCTGCGAGGACCAGCCCCAGGGGAGGTGGTAATAGTAGGAGCTGGGCGCTGCGTCGCCGCTGCCCGCATAGGTGCTGCCGCCGTACTGCCGCCCGATCGCGCGCGAGGCGACGGCGTAGATCATCGCCACCGTATCGGCCTTGCCCGCGGCGATGTCGGCGGCGACCACCGGCAGGGGCCCCGCCATGGTGTTGCCGGTGGAG
>CALLNA010000231.1 GCA_938005655.1 uncultured Novosphingobium sp. | reverse complement strand
GGGATCGTCGAGCGCAATGCCGCGGCGATCGACCGCCTCGCCCGCCTCGACACGATCCGCTTCGAACCCGCGCCCGCCGGAGCGGCGATGCAAATCGGCGCGGGGGACGCGAACGTGGTGATCCCGCTCGAAGGCGTGATCGACATCGCCGCCGAGAAGGTCCGCCTCGAAAAGGCCCTCACCGCCTCGCAGAAGGAGGCCAGGTCGCTCGAAGGGCGGCTATCCAACCCCGCCTTCGTCGAGAAGGCCAAGCCCGAGGCGGTCGAGAAGGCTCGCGCCGATCACGCCGCCCACGCCGCCGAGGCCGAGCGGCTGGCGGCGGCGCTGGCGCGGCTGGGGTGAGGGAGGCGTGGCCTCATGCTGACCTTGGCCACGACCTCCCCCGGCGAGCCCGAGATCTTCCACTCGCTCCAGGGCGAGGGGCCGTCGATCGGCAAGCCCAGCACCTTCGTCCGGCTGTCGCGCTGCAACCTCGCCTGCCTGTGGTGCGACACGGCCTATACCTGGCGCTTCACCGGCGACAACCGCCCGCACCGCGACGGCCTCGCCTTCGACCGCCGGGCCAACCAGGTCGCGCTGGGCGAGACCGAGGTCGCCGCGCGGATCGCGGCGCTTGGCGGATCGCGGCTGGTCGTCACCGGGGGCGAGCCGCTGCTGCAAGGGGCCGCCCTCGCCCGGATGCTCGCCTTGCTGCCGCCGATGCACGTCGAGGTCGAGACCAACGGCACAGTTGCCCCCGCGCCCGCGCTCGACGCGCTGGTCGACCAGTTCAACGTCAGCCCGAAGCTGCGGCACAGCGGCAATCCCGCCGACCTCGCCCTGCCGCCCGAGCGGCTCGCCGCCTGGGCGGCCGAGCCGCGGGCCTGGTTCAAGTTCGTGATCGCCGCGCCGGAGGACCTCGACGAGGTGCTCGCGCTCCAGCAGGCCCACGCCATTCCGGCCGGGCGGATCTTCCTGATGCCCGAGGGCCGCGACAGCGCAACCCTGCGCGCGCGGCTGCCCTGGCTCGCGGATATTTGTTCAAAAAACGAATTCAATCTCACCGATCGCTTGCATATCCACCTCTACGGCGACACTAGGGGCACATGAATACTAAGCTAGCTGAGGATCGTCCGGAAGAACCGGCGGCGCCCCGCGAGGCCGCGCGCGGCGGCGACCTGACGCAGGGACCGATCCTCCGCACCCTCGTCATGTTCTCGATCCCGATGCTGATCGGCAACGTAATCCAGACGCTGAACGGCTCGATCAACGCGATCTGGGTCGGCCGCCTGATCGGCGAGAGCGCGCTGGCCGCCACGGCCAACGCCAACGTCGTGATGTTCCTGCTGTTCGCCGCGATCTTCGGGCTCGGCAACGCGACGACGGTGCGCGTCGGCCAGTATTTCGGCAACCGCGACGTCGACGCGGCGCGGCGGACCTTCGGCAGCGGCCTGGGCTTTTGCGTGATCGTGGCGGTGATCGTCAGCCTGCTCGGCTGGTTCCTGTCGACCGACCTGCTGCGGCTGCTCGCCACCCCGGCGGGCAGCTTCGCCGAGGCCGAGGCCTATCTGCGTGTGATCTTCGTGACCATGCCCTTCGGCACCTTCTCGATGATGCTCGGCATGGGCCTGCGCGGCAGCGGCGATTCCAAGACCCCGCTCCATTCGATGATCCTGACCGTGGCGCTGGACATCGTGCTCAACCCGCTGCTGATCCGCGGCTGGGGGCCGGTCCCCTCGCTCGGCATCGCCGGCTCGGCCCTGGCGACGGGCATCGCCAACTTCGGCGGCGTCCTGCTGGTGCTCTACCGCCTCTACGGCCGCGACCTGCCGCTGCGCCTGCGCGGGCACGAGCTGGGCTACCTGCTCCCCCGGGCGGACGACCTGCGCTACATCGTCGGCAAGGGCCTGCCGATGGGCGCGCAGATGCTGCTGATCTCCTCCTCGCAGCTCGTCGTGATCGGCCTAGTCAACCGCGAGGGGCTGAACACCACGGCGGCCTACAGCGCCTCGATGCAGCTCTGGAACTACCTCCAGATGCCGGCCTTCGCGATCAGCACGGCGATCGCCGCCATGGTCGCGCAGAACATCGGCGCGGGGCACCACGAGCGGGTCAGCCAGATCACCCGCGTCGGCATGCTGACCAACCTGGCGATGACCGGCCTGCTGACCGTGCTCGTCGTCGCGGCCTCGCACCCACTGCTGGCCCTGTTCCTCGGCGGCGGCAGCCCGGCCATGCCGATCGCCCAGCATATCCAGTACATCGTCACCTGGTCCTACATCGTGATGGGCGCGATGATGGTGCAGTCGGGCACCTTGCGCGCCTACGGCGTGGTGATCGCGCCGATGATCATCCAGGTGATCGCGCTCTATCCGGTGCGGCTGGGCTTCTACTTCTCGCTCCATCCCTATCTCGGGGCCGATGCGCTGTGGTGGTCGTTCCCGGCGGGCTCGGCGGTCTCGGCCGTGCTGACCTCGCTGGTCTATGCCAAGGGGTCCTGGCGCCGCCGCAAGCACCAGGCTTTCCCCGGCGGGGCGCAGCCGGTGCCGGAAAGCGCAGCGGTCTAGGGGTGTCTCTCAGCGCCCCTGGGCGCGCCAGCGCTGGACGGTGCGCTGGACCATGTCCTCCTCGCCGCCGCGCTCCTGCCAGAGGTCGCTGAACGAGGGGTCGGCCGAGGCCGGGCGCTTGTATTCCTCGAGGTTGTCGAACGAGACGCGGATCGGGATCGAGACGCCCTCGCCGCAGATGATGCACTCGCGGTTGCGCAGCGCGGGGATCGAATCGAGGAACCCGCGCGCGCCCTCGGGCATGGCCGCCTTGACGAAGGCCTGGTCGCGGTCGTTGTTGAGGCGCATCGAGATGATCGTGCCGCACTGCGAGAGCACGCCCTCGGCAAGGTCCGAGGGACGCTGGGTGATGAGGCCCAGGCTGATCCCGTACTTGCGCCCTTCCTTGGCGATGCGGCTGAGCACGCGGCCGACCGAGGAGCCGTCCGCGTTCTTCTCGTTGGGGACGTAGCGGTGCGCCTCCTCGCAGACCAGCAGCACCGGCCGGGTCTTCTCCTCGCGCGCCCAGATCGCGAAGTCGAAGACCATGCGGCTCAGCAGGGCGACCACGGTGGCGGTGATGTCGGAGGGGACGCCCGAGACGTCGATGATCGAGATCGGCTTGCCGTCCGAAGGCATCCGAAAGACCCGGCTGATGAAGTCGGCCATGGTGTCCCCGACCAGCATGCCCGAAAACATGAACTGATAGCGCGGATCGGCCTTCATCTCGTCGATCTTGCTCTTGACCCGCATGTAGGGCGCGGTCGAGGTCGCCTTGTCGAGCTTGCCCATCTCGTTCTGGAGGATGTTGGTCAGGTCCGAGAGGAGATAGGGGATCGGCGTGTCGACGGTGATCTTGCCCATCGATTCCGCCAGCCGGTTCTTCATCCGCGCCTGGAGCAGGCACTTGGCGAGCACGTCGGCGTCCTCCTGGCGATCATTGCCGCTGGAGGTCAGGAAGACCTCGCAATGCTCCTCGAAGTTCATCAGCCAGTAGGGCATCTGGAGGTTCGAGACGTCGAGGATGATCCCCGTCTCGCGGAAGGCCGAGGCATATTCGCCGTGCGGATCGACCATCACCACGTGCCCGTTCGCGGCGGATTCGCAGATGCGGTGGAGGATCAGCGCGGCGCTGGTCGACTTGCCGGTGCCGGTCGAGCCGAGCAGCGCGAAGTGCTTGCCGAGGAAGGCGTCGATGTAGATGCCGGCGCGGATGTCCTTGGTCGGGAACACGGTGCCGACCTGGATCGCGTTGCGGCCGTCGCCGGCATAGATCTCGCGCAGGTCCTTGGAGGTCGCCGGATAGACCAGCGCGCCGGGGATCGGATAGGAGGTCACGCCGCGGCGGAAGCCGTGGATGCGGCCGGTCAGCCGCTCCTCGTCGCCCTCGCCGAGGAAATCGATATTGGCGAGGATGCCGCCCGGCGTCTTGGAATCCTGGCGCTGCGTCCGCACCGAGGCGAGCAGCCAGCCGTTGCCGACGCGGATCTTGATCTGGCTGCCGACCTGGCCGGCGAGCGCGATCGAGGGGTCCCCGTCGCCCGAGCATTCCTGGAGCCGCTGGAGGTCGAGCGCGATCTGGCTGCCCGAGCCGGCGATCTCCAGGACGATCCCGATCGGCTCGCGGCTGTTGTCCACCGCGGGCTGCAAGCCCGCCGCTGCCAGATCCTCCGCCTGCGCGGGACGCGCATTGCCGAATCCGTTCATGCTCATGTCCGACATCGCCTGCGGCAGCCCCCTAGTCGATCGACCGTATCCCATCGGTCCAATACGGCAGGTAGAACTACGGCCAGTCGGTTAAGATAGAGCTAAGTGCCCTCCGAAACCGGCGCGGGAATGGTGGCGATCCCGCCCTAGGATCAGGACCCTAGACCAGGGCGAACAGCCGCCCGGCCGCCCAGCCCATCGCCACCGAGATCGCGACGGCGAGCAGGCCGTAGAAGAACGACCAGTCCTGCGCGAAGTCGGCGATAGCCAGCTCGAAGCCGAGCTTGCGGACCTCGACCCGGCTGGTCGCCGAGGCGACGACGACGCCGTGCGAGATGGCGAAGGTCTCGGCCGTGTAGGTCCCGGTCTGGACGCTCGACGGCAGCGAGATGCGAGCCTGGTAGAGCACCTGGCCGCTGAGCTTCACGCCCTTCTCGTCCTGCTGGTAGAGGCCCTTGCGCGCCATCAGGTCGACCAGGCCGGCGGCGAAGCGGGTCTGCTCGCGCGGCTCGATCGCGCCGATCGGCGAGAGCTGGAGCCAGGGCAGGCCCAGCTCGTAGATCGCCGCGGTCTTGTCGTCGACGATCTGGTGGATCGGGCGCGAGGCCGAGACCGCGTAGAACCCCGGCGCCGAGCGGAAGCCGGTGCTCGCGGCGTTGATCCAGACCCCGGCGATCTTGCGCTTCTCGCGCAGGACGATCGACTGGGTCGGCCCCTTGAGGACGACGACGATGTCGAGGTCGCGGCCGATCCGGGTGCCCTCGGGCGTGAGCACCGCGCCGAACAGCAGCAGCTCGGCCCCGGTGAAGCCCTGGCGCACCTGGATCTCGTGCTGCGAGACCTCGGGCACCAGGATCGGGTCGCGCGCGCCGCCGAGCAGGACCAGCGCTAGCAGGGCGAACAGGACCCTCACAGCGGCGCCACGCTGTAGATCTCGTCCGGCCGCCAGCCGAGGCCGAGCGCCATGCGGAAGGCGATCAGCAGCACGATCACCGCCAGGATCAGCCGCAGCCGCACCGGATTGGTGGTCAGCGCCAGCTTGGCCCCGACCTGGGCGCCGGAGACCGAGCCGAGCAGCAGCAGCCCGGCGAGCACGATGTCCACCGCCTTGGTGGTCAGCGCGTGCATCATCGTGGTGGCCATGGTCACGAACAGGATCTGGAACAGCGAGGTGCCGACGACGACGTTGGCGCTCATTCCCAGAATGTAGAGCATCGCCGGGACCAGCACGAAGCCGCCGCCGATGCCCATCAGCATGGTCAGGATGCCGGTCGCGACGCCGAGCAGCAGCGGCGCGAGCGGCGAGATGTAGAGGCCCGAGCGATAGAACCGCCAACGCCCCGGCAGGGCCGCGACCACCGGGGGATGCCGCCCCTTGCGCGCCGGGATCGGCACCCCGCGCCGCGCGGCATTGAGCGACTGGATGGATTCGCGCGCCATGATCGCGCCGATCCCGCCGAGCAGGACGACGTAGAGGATGTTGATGACCGTATCGATCTGGCCGAGATCCTGGAACATCCGGAACAGGACCGCGCCGATCCCGGTGCCGAGCACGCCGCCCGCGACCATGACCAGCCCGATCTGGTGGTCGACCCCGCCGCTCCGGTTGTGGGCGAAGGCCCCGGAGACGCTGGCCCCCGTCACCTGGCTCGCCGAGGAGGCCGCGGCGACGGTCGGCGGCACGCCGTAGAAGATCAGCAGGGGGGTGGTGAGGAAACCGCCGCCAACCCCGAACATGCCCGACAGGACGCCCGTCAGCGCGCCCAGCGCGACGATGATCAGGCCGTTGACCGACAGGTTGGCGATCGGAAGATAGACGTCCATCTTGCCGCTACGGCCTACCGCAGCGCCGCCTCCGAAGGAAGGCGAGGCGCGCTAAAAACCTGCGGAAATGGTCACGGCCGGGCCCGAGGCGGGCCGGGCACGGCCCATGACCCGGAAGCGCCAGTCGAGCGCCACCCTGGCCGCGGCCGGGCCTTGCGCGAGGCTTACGGCCACCGAAGGGCCGGCATCGAGCCGCGCGGCCCCGCGCTGCGCCCCGCCCCAGACGCCGCCGCCGGCACGCAGGTCGAGCGGTCCGAGCCGGGCCAGCTCCCGGTCGACCTTGGCCTGCCCGTCGACGAAAGGCGTCGCGCCGAACCCGCCGACATAGCCGGCCTGGAGATAGAGCTCGCCCCGCGCCCCGGCCGGCAGGCGCATGGGCGCCAGCTCGGTGACGGCCAGGACCGCCGGGCGCGCGACCGCCTGCCCCGCGAGCCGCCCGACCCGCCCCTCGGCGGCCACGACCAGGGGCAGGAGCCCGACCGGCCGGACCGACAGCCCCGCCGCCGCCTCGCGCTCGCCCGAGCCGTTGAGCGCGACGCTGGCGCGCAGATAGGCGGTGAGCCGGTGCGGATCGCCGGGAGCGAGGCGATAGCGCAGCACCGCCCCGGCCTGGCTGCCGCCGTAGCTAGCCACCGAAGGCCCGGCGCCGCTTATCCCGCCGCCGCCGCGGACCAGGACCCAGGCGTCCGCCGACCAGCGCCGCCCGGGCGAGCGCTCCGTGGCTCGCCCGACGAGCGGCGCGACAGGCGGATCGGGCATGACGCGCGGTGCGGGGGCTTCCGGCTTCTCCTTGGCCGAAAATAGCCGGCCAGAAGGGCTCGCCACGGCAGGCAAGGGCGTCGGCCGCGTCCTTGCGGCCGGAGCAGCGGATGGCGCAGGCCGACCGGCCGCGACGAAGGCCGGAGCGGCATGGAGCGGCAGGCCCCCGCGCCTTGCGATATCCGCATGGGCCAGGGACAATCGGGACGGCGGCGGCTCGACCGGCCGGGCCGGCTCCGTCCGTCGCGCCTGCGCCATGGCCTCCCGCGCGGCCGGAGCGGCGGCGAGGTCCGCATAGCCGGCCCACCAGACCGCGATACGCACGGCGATCCAGCACAGCATGATCGTGCCGAGGACGACGAGCGGCTCGCCGCGCCGACGTGCCCGGCCTGCGGTCACTCCGCCGCCTCGCGCAGGGCCGGGTGCAGCCGGTGGGCGGTCTTGTCCCAGACGATCCGCCTGCCGCGCAGCGCGCGGAAATAGGCGGCCAGCGCGCGGCGGCTGGCGAGGATCGCGATGGCGTTCGCGATGGGAATCCGCAGCACCGAGCGCAGCCCGTCGATCGGGCCGTATTCCCGCGCCGTGAACGCGGCCCGCAGCACCGCCCGCCAGGCGAAGGCCGCGAAGCCGAGCCACAGCATGGCGCGCCAGTAGGCGGGCGGCTCGACGCCGCCGGCCCAGCCCGCCGAGCGGGCGACGGCCAGAACGATCCAGATCGCGACGAGCCCATAGGCCGCCGCCGTCACCAGCGCGGTCAGCGGCCCGCGCCGGTCGCGCAGCGCCATCCACACGTCGACCGGACGGCGGCTCCAGCCGAGCCGGTCCCAGCTCTGGAAGGCGATGCCGTGAATCCATCGGGTCTTCTGCCGCACCGCCTCCTCGACCGTGGCGGGGAAATAGGCGCGGGTCGCGACCAGCTCGCCCGCGGCATCGCGCACGCGCAGGAACCGGCTGCGCCCGCCGCTCCGCGCAATGAGCCAGCCCAGCTCGTAATCCTCGGTCAGGCATTCGGCGGCGAAAGGCCCGCTCTCGCCCTCCTCCCGCCGCAGGCGGACCAGGATGTCGAGCATGGCGCGGCCGAAGGCGCAGCCCACGCCCGCGGCGGGAATGGCCGCGCCCAGCGCGTCGCGCACGACCAGGGCCTTGGCATGGGATTCGGCGAACTCGTCGCCGTAGTGCCCGGCCACCCAGCGCGATCCCGCGTCGGGCTCGGGCCGCACCGGCAGCTGGACAAAGTCCACCTCGCGCAGCGCCTCGGCGATCAGCCCGAGCCCGGCGGGGTGGACCATGTCCTCCGCATCCTGGAGGATCACCCCGCGAAAGCGCTCGCCGCTCCGCGCCTCGTCGTCGAGCAGGGCCGCGTAGAGGTGGTTCAGGCAATCGGCCTTTGTGGTCGGGCCGTCCTCCTCCAGCACCACCACCCGCGCCCGGCGATCCTCTCCCACGCCTGCCTGGGCCGCGGCGATGGTCGCGGCGTCGTTAGGATAGCAGCCGACATAGAGCCGCAGGCCCGCCTGGGGCCAGGCGCGGAGCGCATAGGAGACCGCCGTGCCGATGACCTCGGCCTCGCGCCAGGCGGGGAAGAAGACCGCGATCGGGCCGTCCAGCGGTTCCGTGAGCTGCCCGGCGGGCAGCCGCGGGGTCGCCGCCCGCCCGGTCAGGCGCAATCCTATCCAGAGGACATCGATCGCCAGATCGTCGACCGCGCCGATGGCGAACCAGAACAGGGCGAAAGCCGTCAGTTCGCGCTCGGCAAGCTGAAGCCCGTGCAGAATCGCCTCAACAGGCAACGGCCCCCCTTTGCCGGCTCTTCGTCCGTATTTGCCCCTAGGAGATCAACCTATTGGGTTTGACCCCGCCGCGCAACGCCTTCATGTATCGGCCTAATCATGCCCCTGCGTCAGCATCTCGCCAGCCGACTGAGCACCAACGCCGCGCGCCTGTTCGGCGGCGAGGCGGGCGCGGCCGTGCTGCTGATCGGCGTCGCCCTGCTGGCGCTGATCGCAGCGAACTCGCCGCTGGCGGGGGCCTATCACCATTTCTTCCACGCGCCGCTGGCCTGGACGCCCGTCGCGCGGCTGGAGAGCTTGCACCACTGGATCAACGACGGGCTGATGGCGGTGTTCTTCTTCACCGTCGGGCTGGAGATCAAGCGCGAGTTCCTCCAGGGGCAGCTTTCCACCCCGCCGCGCCGCCGCCTGCCGATCCTCGCCGCGGCCGCCGGGATGATCGTGCCCGCGCTGATCTATTGGACGATCGCCGGAGGCAACGGACTGAGTCGCGGCTGGGCGATCCCCGCCGCCACCGACATCGCCTTCGCGGTCGGCGTCCTCGCCCTGCTGGGCAGCCGCCTGCCGCCCTCGCTCCGGCTGTTCCTGCTGACCGTGGCGATCGTCGACGACCTCGGCGCCGTGGCGATCATCGCCCTGTTCTACACCAGCGGGATCGATCTCGGCTGGCTCGGCGCGGCGGGCGGGATCTTCGTGGCGATGATCCTGCTCAGCCTGCTGCGGGTCCGCATGGCCGCGCCCTATCTGGTGCTGGCGCTGGGCCTGTGGCTCTGCGTGCTCCATTCCGGGGTCCACGCGACCGTCGCCGGGGTGCTGGCCGCGCTGACCATCCCGCTGCGGCTCGACCGCCGGGGCGACAGCCTGCTCCTGCGCCTGGAGCACGCGCTGACGCCGTGGAGCGCCTATCTGATCGTGCCGCTGTTCGGCTTCGCCAATGCCGGCGTCCACCTCGGCGGCGGCGGGCTCGCCGGGCTGCTGGCGCCGCTGCCGCTCGCCGTCGCGGCAGGGCTTTTCGCGGGCAAGCAGATCGGCATCTTCGGCGCGATCGCCCTGTCCCGCGCCACGGGCTTCGCCGCCCCGCCGGGCGGAGCAAGCTGGGCGCAGCTCTGGGGCGTCGCGATCCTCTGCGGCATCGGCTTCACCATGAGCCTGTTCATCGCCGGCCTCGCCTTCCCGGCCCAGCCCGACTTCGCCGAGGGCGCCAAGCTCGGCATCCTCGCGGGATCGCTGCTCTCGGCCCTGCTCGGCTATGGAGTGCTGCGGCTGTCGAGCCGGCGCTGACCTACCAGGGAACGATCTCGCCGTTGTAGCGGATGAAGCAGCCGGCGTCCTCGAGCGTCAGCCGGTCGATCGTCGCGACGAGGCCCCGGGCGCTGACGTCCGGCGCGATCTTGGGGATCGCGGCATAGCGGGTGAAATCGGTATCGACTACGCCCGGGCTGAGCAGCGTCAGGATGACGCCGCGCTCGACCAGATCGTGCGCCATGGAGCGCATGAGCATGTTCAACGCGCTCTTGCTGCTCCGGTAGAGGTAGCTGCCGCCCTTCGCGGTCGTGATCGAGCCCAGCGAACTCGAAATGCAGACGATCTTGCGCAAATCGCTCGCCTCGACGTGTGGCAGGAAGGCGTCGACCATTTTCGCGGGGCCGACCACGTTAGTCGCGAGAATCCTGTCGAACAGCGGATAGTCGAGACGCCCGATGACCGGGCGGCCGCCGCCGATCCCGGCGTTGTTGATGAGGACGTCGAGCGGCTGGCCGGCCAGCTCCTCCGCCAGCGCCTCGATCGTGGCATGATCGGTGACGTCGAGCCGATGGACCGAGAGCGAGGGATGGGCCTGCGCCAGTTCGGCCAGGGGCTGGCTTTCCCCGGGCGAGCGGCACGTCGCGTAGACGCGCCAGCCCTGCTCGGCATAGTGCCGCGTCAACTCAAGCCCGATACCGCGGCTCGCCCCCGTCACCAGCACCGATGCCATCGACCGCTCCTTTCCCATGCCAAGCCCGCCCGGCAGGATCGTCGAGCATATATCCTATCATAATGACAATAATACGTGATGCAATCGCCCGGCTGCGGGCGGGGCTCACCAGGACCCGATGTTCGGCATCGATGCCCAGGGCTCGCGAGGATCGAGGCGGCCGTTCTGGAGCAGCTCGACCGAAATGCCGTCCGGCGTCTTCACGAAGGCCATGTGGCCGTCGCGCGGCGGGCGGTGGATGACGTGGCCCGCGGCCATCAGGGCCGCGCAGGTCTCGTAGATGTCGTCCACGCGATAGGCGAGGTGTCCGAAGTTGCGCCCGCCGCCGTAGGCCTCGGCGCTGCCGTCTTCCGCCGGCCAGTTGTGGGTCAGCTCGACCTCGGCGTCTTCCTGCCCCGGCGGGGCGAGGAAGATCAGGGTGAAGCGGCCCTGCTCGTTGTCGAAGCGGCGCGTTTCCCGGAGGCCGATCAGCTCGAAGAAGCGGACCGTCGCCTCGGGATCGGTCACGCGGATCATGGTGTGGAGATATCTGGTCATGGCCGGGTTCTTGGGCGCTCCCCCGCACGCGATCAAGCCCGCGGAAACGAAAAGGCCCGCCCCGGACAGTCCGGGGCGGGCCGATCCTTGCCGCGTGGCGCCGGACCTAGAAGCTGGCGGTCAGCGAGACCACGCCGACGGTCTTCGCCGGGCGGTGGAAGTAGTCCGAGCAGGCGATCGAGCCGCAGCCGTTGTAGAAATCGCTGTCGGCGCGGCTGACGTTGGTGCCGACGACCGAGGCGTCGAGCGTCAGGTTCTTCCAGGTCACGCTCGCGCCGACCGACCAGTCGAGATAGTTCTTGACGTAGGCCAGGCTGCCGTCGGTGTAGCCGAGGTGGCCATGCAGGCTGATCGGCGTGCCGGGGATGCCGCCGCTCAGCTCGCCATAGACGTAGACGTTGTCGTCGGCGAGGTTGGTCTGGGCGGGGGCGTAGTTGAGGCCGACCTTGGCCGTGACCGGGCCGAGCGTGCCCGCGACCGAGCCGTAGATCTCGTAGAGGTTGCCGGCCGGGGCGTTCGGATAGATGTAGCCGTAGCCGCCGATGTCGACCTTGACCGCGCCGAGCTGCTTGGCCCAGCCGCCGTAGACGTCGATCTCGGTGCCGCCGGGGGCGATCGGGGTGTTGGTGGTGTCGCCCGCCGTGCTGGAGCCCCAGGTCGCGATGTAGAAACCCGATTCGTGGCTCAGGGTGATCGAACCCTGGATCGCCGGCTTGTTGTCCGACTGGGCGATACCGCGGAAGCGGTACTGCGAGACGACCGCGGCCGAACCGCTGATCGTGAACTCCTTGGGCGGATCGGTCTCGTCAGCGAGAGCCGGCGTAGCGGCCAGAGCGGTTCCGGCCAGGAGGGTAGCGGCGAGAACACCGCGGATGGACGTGAGCATGGCAATCTTCCTTCATGGATTGTCGCTTCGTCCCTGCCTGCGCTTGGGCCGCGCGCCTCGTTTCGAGCGCATCTTGCCCTTGCCCGGAAAAGGTGCGCCCCTTTGCTGCAATGCACAAGAGCAATGTGCCGCGATGCCACGATGGGGAGACAGGTGTGGACTTTTTGCAACGCCGCCCGCGCCTGCCCCCATCTGCCGCTCGCAATTCCGCCGCTCTTGTACGCCCCTCCCCGCCGGACTATCTCGCCAGCCGCGATGATCGCCCCGTTCCGCCAATTGCTCGGCCAAAGGCCGCGCCCCGCCGTGCCTCCGGGCGAACGGGTCTATGCGATCGGCGACATCCACGGCCGCGCCGACCTGTTCGAGGCCCTGATCGCGGCGATCGACCGCGACGACGCCGCGAGCGGCCCGGCGCAGACGACGGTGATCCTGCTCGGCGACCTGATCGACCGCGGCGCCGACAGCGCCGGCGTCCTCGCCGCGGCGCGGGCCTGGCAGCAGCGCCGGACCGTGCGCATCCTCGCCGGCAACCATGAGGAAATGTTCCTCCAGTGCTTCACCGACGCCGAGCTGATGCGCCACTTCCTGCGCTTCGGCGGACGCGAGACGGTGCTCAGCTACCGCGTCGACCCCGACGCCTTCACCGCCGCCGACGTGGCCGAGGCCCAGGCGCTGATGCGCGAGGCCGTGCCGGAGGAGGAGCTGGACTTCATCCGCGGCTTCGAGGACTCCATTGCCATCGGCGACTACCTGTTCGTCCACGCCGGCATCCGCCCCGGCGTGGCGATCGCGGAGCAGGAGACGCGCGACCTGCGCTGGATTCGCGGCGCCTTCACCGATTCCCGCGTCGATCACGGCCTGTTAGTGGTTCATGGGCATACGATCTTCGAGGAGCCGGATATCCGGCCCAACCGTATCGGAATCGACACGGGGGCGTACTATTCCGGCAAGCTGACCGCGCTGCGCCTCGAAGGCGAGGCGCGGGCCCTGCTGGAAACGAGCGAGAACGACGGCAGGATCGACGTGCAGATGAGGAGCATTCCATGAAGATCGCGATGGTCGGCTCGGGCTATGTCGGCCTAGTTTCCGGCGCCTGCTTCGCCGCTTTCGGCCACGAGGACGTCTGCATCGACAAGGACCCGGCGAAGATCGAGGCGCTCGGGCGGGGCGTCATGCCGATCTACGAGCCGGGCCTGCCCGAGCTCGTCACCGGCAACGCCAAGGCCGGGCGGCTGAGCTTCACCACCGATCTCGCCGCGGGGATCGCGGGGGCGCAGGCCGTGTTCATCGCGGTCGGCACGCCCTCGCGGCGCGGCGACGGCCATGCCGACCTGTCCTTCGTCTATGCCGTGGCCGAGGAGATCGGCCCGCACCTGACCGAGCCGGCGGTGATCGTCACCAAGTCGACCGTGCCCGTCGGCACCGGCGACGAGGTCGAGCGCATCCTCGGCGAGGCCGGCCCCAAGGTCCGCTTCGCCGTCGCCTCCAACCCCGAGTTCCTGCGCGAGGGCGCGGCGATCGGCGACTTCAAGCGGCCCGACCGCATCGTCATCGGCACCGACGACGAATGGGCGCGCTCCGTGATGCGCGAGGTCTATCGCCCGCTGTTCCTCAACCAGGCGCCGATCCTGTTCACCAGCCGCCGCAGCGCCGAGCTGATCAAGTACGCCGCCAACGCCTTCCTCGCGACCAAGATCACCTTCATCAACGAGATGGCCGACCTCTGCGAAAAGGTCGGCGCCGACGTCCAGGACATCAGCCGGGGGATCGGGCTGGACAACCGGATCGGCTCCAAGTTCCTCCACGCCGGGCCAGGCTACGGCGGAAGCTGCTTTCCCAAGGACACCCTGGCGCTGCTCAAGACCGCCGAGGACTTCGAGAGCCCGGTGCGGATCGTCGAGGCGGTGGCCAAGGTCAACGACAGCCGCAAGCGCGCGATGGGCCGCAAGGTGATCGAGGCGCTAGGCGGTGCGAACGATAGCGCGCGCGGCAAGCGCGTCGCCCTGCTCGGCCTGACCTTCAAGCCCAACACCGACGACATGCGCGACGCGCCCTCGATCGCCGTCGCCCAGGCCCTGACCGAC
The DNA here is from genome assembly GCA_938005655.1 of uncultured Novosphingobium sp. Classification (GTDB taxonomy): domain Bacteria; phylum Pseudomonadota; class Alphaproteobacteria; order Sphingomonadales; family Sphingomonadaceae; genus Novosphingobium. The sequence goes on along the minus strand of CALLNA010000231.1, from coordinate 4,171 downwards.
GCGGGAGTGAATGTCTCGGCCTACGATCCCGAGGGCATGGACGTGGCCGCGCCGCTGATGCCCGAGGTCGAGATGAAGCCTAACGCCTATGCCGCGATCGAGGGGGCGGACGCCGTGGTCATCGTCACCGAATGGGACGCCTTCCGCGCGCTCGACCTGGGGCGGGTCAAGCAGTTGCTCAAGACGCCGGTCATGGTCGACCTGCGCAACATCTACGCCCCGGCCGAGGTCCGCGCCGCGGGCTTCAGCTACGTGAGCATCGGGCGGCCCTGATCCTTGAGGATGGAATCGTTCGCAAGCAGGACGGGTTCGGCCTAATCCACCTATCCCTTATGGATAGCCGATACCGAAGAGTTGCAGGATTTGCTCTCCCCTCTCGGTCAGGTCGACCGACGTGTTGCTCATTTCCACGGGATCGGAACTGCCGCCTCCAAAGGCTTCGCGCAGTCGGCGTTGCCATTCCGCTTTGGGGACAGGTTCGAAGGGATATTGGCCCGCTGACAATTTGATCAGCTCTCGATCAGCGAGGTACAGCAAGCTCTGGACCAAGGACGTGCGATCGTAACGTGCGATGATGTTGGTCAATTCGACGAGGGAATGAGGACCGTCCCTCAGTTCGTCCAGCACCTGGACAACCGGATTCCAATCCATGCGCTGGCCCTCGCAAATGTCCACAATCGGACCACATCCTAACAGCCCGCTTCCGACCAACTCAACGATAACGCCAGGGGGCCTGTAAGCCGGGTTCTGTGACGCGGGTGGTATCCTGACGGACCCGCCCGCGACGGCAGCCATTCCTCTCGGCGGCATGTCGCCATGCCGCTCCAGCGACCAACCCGGGCGATCCGGCGCGAAACCCGCCTGTCCTTTCGGACGCGCCGCCCCTATTCGGTCTTGCTCCGGGTGGGGTTTGCCATGCCGCCTCCGTTACCGGAGGCGCGGTGCGCTCTTACCGCACCCTTTCACCCTTGCCCGCACGAATGCGGGCGGTCTGCTCTCTGTGGCACTTTCCCTAACCCTGAAACAAGTTCAGGGTCGGCGGGCGTTACCCGCCACCCTCGTTTCGTGGAGCCCGGACTTTCCTCGGCGGGATCGCTCCCGACGCGGCTGCCCGGCCCCCTGGCATTCATTCCGTAGCACGGCCGAGGTCGCGTTCCAACAAAAGCTCGAACAACAGCGCTCCGACCTCGCCATCCAGCTCGCCGTCGATCCGTCGCGGCCGCCAGCGGCGCTGGAAGGCGCGCAGGGCGGCGCGGCCGTCGGCGATGTCGTAGCCCCAGCGCTCCAGCGCGAGGAAGAAGGCCCCCGGCTCGTCGTAGATCAGGCTGATCCGGGGCTTGGGCGTCGGCAGGGCCAGCTTGTAGCGCGCCAGCGTCTCCCACTCGAACAGCTCGCCGGGGTCCTCCTTGCGCGCCGGAGCCACGTCCGAATGGCCGACCACGTTGGCGAGCGGGATGTCATGCCGCCGGAGGATCGCAGCCAGCAGCGGGATCAGCGCCTCCATCTGCGCCTCGGTGAAAGGACGATAGCCCCATTCGTGGCCCGGATTGACCAGCTCGATCCCGACCGAGGCCGAGTTGCCGTCGGTGATTCCCCGCCAGCAGGACCGGCCCGCGCGCCAGGCGCGCTTGTCCTCGGGCACGAGCCGCGTGACCGTGCCGTCCTCGTCGATCATGTAGTGGGCGGAGACCTGCGCCTCGGGGTCGCGCATCCGCTCCAGCGCGGCCTCGGCGCTCTCCATCCCGGTATAGTGGAGCACGACCATCGACACCGGCAGCGCCCGCTCGTTCCAGTTGGGCGACGGCGCTTCCCGGTGAATCAGCTCATCCATGCGAGGCCGGCTATATCACGCCACCGGCAGCACCGCACCCATGACCAGCGCGTCCTCGCTCAGCGCATATTGCAGCCCGCCGCCGAGGCTGGCCGCGAGCTGGTGGAGCATGGCGGCCGGCGCGGTCTTGCTCGACAGCTCCGCAGCGGCGAGCTTGCCTTCCAGCGCGTGGCCCACGGTCCGGTCGAAGGCGATCCGCGTCCCGCTCGCCCGCACGACGATCTCGCTCGCGCTGCCCTGCTCGTCGGCCCGCAGCTCCGCCCCGATGTCGAGCGTACCGCCGCGCACCAGCGCCTCGATCCCGATCAGCGCGAGGTTGAGCAGGGTCTTCACCGCCGGCTTGGGCAGCGAATCGCCGGCCAGCGCCCAGCGGACCTCGATCCGCCCGTTGTTGCCGACCAGCGCGTCGATCACGCTGCGCGCCTCGGCCACCGGGACCATGTCGCCGAAGCCGCCCGCGGCGCCGAAGGCGAGGCGGAAGAACTTGAGCTTGTCGGTCGAGATCCGCGCCGACTGCTCGAGCAGCTCGAAGCAGCGCTTGCGCATCTCCGGGTCCTTCTCGTCAGCGAGCAGCTCCAGCCCGTTGGTCAGCGCGCCCACCGGGCTCAGCAGGTCGTGGCAGAGGCGCGAGCAGAGCAGGCTGGCGAGTTCGATTCCGTCGAGGGACATATCAGAGGCGCTTCCCGTGTGAGTGTCGAGAACGGCCCTTAACCATCTCCCACCGCATAGGAAAGCGCCTGGAAACCCCCGGGCGCATCCTTCCAGAAGGCCACCGCGTCCCCCGCGACGATCGCCCAGACGCTACCGTCGCCGGCCGAATGCGCGCGATCCGTGGCCGAAGGGGCCGGGTCACCGGTAGGGTGGGAGTGGTAGTAGCCGAGCACCGGCAGCCCCCCTTCCCGCGCGGCGCGATGTGCGGAAATCAAGGCCTGCGGATCGATCTCGAACTGCCGGGCCGGGTCGGCGGCGCGGTTCGCGGCGGGCAGCGCCCGCTCGATCCGGCCGCGCCCGAGGAGGATGCCGCAGCACTCGTGCGGCGCGGCGCTTGCCGCTTCTGCAACCAGTGTTGCAATAAGGCCACTTGCGACTTCCAGGGTCATGCCCATCTCCCATAGCATGGGGGCGACAAGTTGAAATGGACGAGCAGCGGATCATCGAGGGCGTGATCGCCGACGGCGGCCAGCGGCTCGACAAGGCGCTGGCCGAGGCGAGCGGCCTGTCTCGCGAGCGGGTCAAGGCCCTGCTCGGCGAGGGGCGCGTGGTCCTGTCCGGCAAGCCCGCCGCGCAGGCCTCGCTCAAGCCCGCCGCCGGCACCCCCTTCGCCATCACCGTGCCCGCCGCCGCGCCGGCCGAGGCCGCGCCGCAGGACATCCCGCTGAGCGTGGTCTTCGAGGACGATTACCTGATCGTCGTCGACAAGCCGGCGGGCCTGGTCGTCCATCCCGCCGCCGGCAACCTCGACGGCACCCTGGTCAACGCCCTGCTGCACCACTGCCGCGGCCGGCTGTCGGGCATCGGCGGAGTCGCACGGCCGGGAATCGTCCACCGCATCGACAAGGACACCTCGGGCCTGCTGGTCGTCGCCAAGACCGACGCCGCGCACGAGGGCCTCGCCCACCAGTTCGCCGACCACTCGGTCGAGCGGGCCTATCTCGCGCTCACCGCCGGGCGGCCGGTTCCGCCCGCGGGCACGATCCGCGGCACGATCGCCCGCTCGCCGGTCAACCGCAAGAAGATGGCCCTGGTCGAGGATGGCCCCAACGGCCCGGGACGCGGCAAGCACGCGGTGACGCATTACCGCACCCTGGCGCCGCTCGATCACGCCGCGCTGGTCGAATGCCGACTCGAAACCGGGCGCACCCACCAGGTCCGCGTTCACATGGCGTCAATCGGCCATGCGCTATTGGGGGACCCGGTCTATGGACGCACGCCCCCCCGCCTCCGCCCGCTGCTCGCCGACCTCGGCTTCCGCCGCCAGGCGCTCCACGCCGCCGAGCTGGGGTTCGTGCATCCGGTCACGGGCGAACGATTGCGCTGGCGCAAGGAACTTCCTGCCGACCTGCGGGAACTCCTGATGGCGCTGGGCGGTTCTGTCGAGCAAGGTCCGAGTTGAGGTTTTCGTTCAAGTTGCGGTTTTCAGGCCGATCAAAGCCCTTTGTGGCGGCCACCGCGGATGCCTGCTATAGGGTCCGCAAACGGCCTGCCGACGTTGAAAGGACGGGTAAGTCGAAGTGAGCGAGATGAACACCAAGGTTACGGTCCCGACCCTGGGCGGTGAGCAGAGCCTCAACCGCTACCTGTCGGAGATCAAGAAGTTCCCCGTGCTGACGGCGGAGCAGG
>CALLNA010000230.1 GCA_938005655.1 uncultured Novosphingobium sp. | reverse complement strand
GCGCGGCCGCCGTTCGTCGCCAGCTTGCGCCCGACGAGGTCCATCGCTTGCACGCCGTTGGTGCCCTCGTAGATCATCGCGATCCGCGCATCGCGGACGTACTGCTCCATCCCCCATTCCTGGATGTAGCCGTGGCCGCCATAAACCTGCTGCGCGTTGGTGGCGATCTCATAGCCCTTGTCGGTGCCGACGCCCTTGATGACCGGAGTGAGCAGCCCGATCAGGTCGGCCGCCGACTGGCGCTCCTCCTCCGCCGCCGCGCCATGTTCCAGATCGACCAGCAGCCCGCCCCACAGGCAGAGCGCGCGCAGCCCCTCGGTCCACGCCTTGCCGTGCATCAGCATCCGGCGCACGTCGGGGTGGACGAACAGCGGGTCCGCCTTCTCGTTCGGCTCGGCCGGGCCGGTCAACGCGCGCCCCTGCCGCCGGTCGCCGGCATAGACGACCGCGTTCTGATAGGCCGTCTCGCCCATCGCGACGCCCTGCAGGCCGACGCCGAGCCGCGCCGCGTTCATCATGATGAACATCGCGGCGAGACCCTTGTTCTCCTCGCCGACCAGCCATCCGGTCGCCCCGTCGTAGTTCATCACGCAGGTCGCGTTGGCGTGGATGCCCATCTTGTGCTCGATCGCCCCACAAGAGACCGCGTTGTACGCGCCGAGCGAGCCGTCCGCGTTCACCAGCACCTTGGGCACCACGAACAGCGAGATGCCCTTGGTCGAATCCGGCGCGTCCGGCGTCTTGGCCAGGACGAGGTGGATGATGTTGTCGGCCAGGTCGTTGTCGCCCGACGAGATGAAGATCTTGGTCCCGGTGATGGAATAGGTGCCGTCCGCCTGAGGTACGGCCTTGGTCCGGATCAGGCCGAGATCGGTGCCGCACTGAGGCTCGGTCAGGTTCATCGTCCCGAGCCATTCGCCCGAGATCATCTTCGGCAGATAGCGCTGCTGGAGCTCCGGCGAGGCCTTGGCCAGCAGGGCCGAGACCGCGCCGTTAGTCAGGCCCGGATACATCGCGAAGGCTTGGTTGGCCGAGGACATGAACTCCTCGACCACGAAGGCCAGGACGTGCGGCATGGCCTGGCCGCCGAACTCGGCCGGCGCGGTCAACGTGCCCCAGCCTGCCTCGCGGAACTGGGCGAAAGCCTCCTTGAAGCCCTTCGGCGTCGTCACCGAGCCGTCGGGATGGCGGGTGCAGCCCTCGGCATCGCCCGAGGCATTGAGCGGGGCGAGCACCTCTCCGGCGAACTTGCCCGATTCCTCGACCACAGCATCGACGATGTCCGGCGAGGCGCCCTCGAAGCCGGGCAGGTTGCCGTAGCTTTCAAGCCGCAGGACCTCGTTGATGATGAAGCGCGCGTCGCGGGTCGGCGCGGTGTAGCTGGGCATGGGCTCTCTCCGTTGTCAGTCGTGCCCGAGGGGCGGTTCCATGGATTCGAGTTGGGCGATGAAGCCCGTCAGTTCGGCGATCGCCGCATCGGTATCGGCGCGGTGGCGCTGGAGCTTGTCAACCTTCTCGCGGCAACGCTCGATCGTCACGCGCCTTTGCTCCATCCGTCCGTCGCCGATGTCATAGAGATCGATCAATTCGCGGATTTCGGCCAGGCTGAAGCCGACGTTGCGCGCTCGCAGCACCCAGGCGAGCCGGGCCCGGTCGCGCTTGCCGTAGATCCGGGTCAGGCCCTGGCGAGTCGGCGCGAGCAGCCCCTCGTCCTCGTAGAAGCGCAGGGCGCGGGCGGTGACGCCGAACTCGGCGCTCAGGTCGGAGATCGACCAGGCCTCGCGGGATTCGTCCGAAGCAGGCGCGGCGGAGGAAGGCATGGCGGCACCATGAATTCCCTTTACGTAAACGTCAACTATCGACGGGCGAGCCTGTCGCCGTCGAGCTTACGGTAGAAGCAGGCCGTCGCGCCGGTGTGGCAGGCCGGACCGTTCGGCGTGACGTTCAGCACCAGGCAGTCCTGGTCGCAATCCACCAGGATCTCGTCGACCTTGAGCACGTGGCCGGAGGTCTCGCCCTTCATCCACAGCCGACCGCGCGAGCGCGAATGGAAGTGGGCGAGGCCCGTCTCGCGCGTCTTCGCCAGCGCCTCGGCATCCATGAAGGCGACCATCAGCACCTCCCGGCTCGCCGAATCGACCGCAACGGCGGTCAACAGGCCCTTTTCGTCGAATTTGGGAAGGAAAACATCGCCCTGCTCGCGGTCGGGGTCGGCGGATGACATGTACGGCTGGTCCTCGAAATGTGCGTTCGAAAAGATGACTTGTTGCACGATAACCACATATGCCGGCCAAAATCCATGCGTCGGAGCGATCATGCTTCCCTGATGCAAGGTTCGATGAGACAACCCCTCTCACGGTTTGAGGGAACCGTAACCGCAGACCTGCGGCGCCAACGCGCCAAGGTTCAGGGACGATGAGGAATCAGGTGAGGTGACGTCGGGGGGCGTTACCGTTTCGCGAAAGCGGCACCTTAGAGTTTCGTCACGAGGACGCCCAGGGTTTCGGCCCTGGGCGTTTTCGTTTGGGTATCCTACCCCGTCACCTCATCTAGCACGCGCGCGAAACAGGCGACCACGACCTTCTCCGCCCCGGCGCGCTTGAGCGCGGAGACGCAGGCCGCGCTGGTCGCGCCGCTGGTCAGCACATCGTCGACCAGAATGACCCTGGACCCGGCGAAACGGGCCTTGCGCCGGGGATTGATCCCGATCGCCCCGGAAAGCGCCCTCGCCCGCGCCTTGCGGCCGAGCCCGCCGAGCGAGGGCGTCTGCTTGCGGCGCTGGAGCCCGTCGACCACCAGCTCGGCGCTGCGCAGCCGGGCGATCTCGCGCGCCAGCAGTCCTGCCTGGTTGAACCCGCGCCGCCACAGCCGCCAGCGATGGAGCGGCACCGGCACGACCAGCCAGCCCGGCCCCGCCTCCTTGAGCCGTGCCGAGATCAATCGGGCCATCATCGGCGCAAGTGCGATCCGCTGGCCGTGCTTGAAGGCGAGGACCAGGCGGCGCGAGGCCTCGTTGTAGAGCGTGCCCGCCGCGATGCCGTCGTGCCGCGGCGCGGAGGCGAGGCAGGGCGCGCAGATCGACTGTTCCGCCACGCCGTCCGAGAAGGGCCGCTGGCACAGCGCACAGCAGGGCTCGGCCGGGATGACCAGCTCGCTCCAGCAGGCGCCGCAGAGGCCGAGCTGCGCGGTGAGGCCCTCTCCGCACAGCGGGCAGCGCGGGGGAAAGACCAGGTCGACCAGGGGAGCCAGGGTTTGCGCGAGAGCCATCGGCGCCGGTCTAGCCCGACGCCGCCGCTTGCGCGAGGGGGCGCGGCGCGGCAGGGGAATGGCATGGCCACCAGCAGCCCTCCGATCGTCTTCACCCCCGCCCGCCGGCTTGCCGCGCGGCGGCGGATGCTCGCCCTCCAGCGGCGGCCGGGCGCGCCGCGCTACCTGATCGAGGACATGATCGAGGACGTGCAGGAACGCCTCGGCTTCCTGCGGGTCGCGCCCGAGCGGGCGCTGGTGATCGGCGACTGGACCCTGGGCCTTGCCGCCGCGCTGGCCGCCGACGTGCTCGAACCGGCGGCGGGCCACGACGAGGAGCGGCCCCTGCCCGCCGCCCGGTTCGACTTCATCGCCAGCTTGGGCACGCTCGACACGGTCAACGACCTGCCGGGCGCGCTGGTCCACCTGCGCAATACCTTGGAGCCGGGCGGGCTGATGATCGCGAGCTTCCTCGGCGCCGGGAGCCTGCCGCAACTTCGCGCCGCGATGCTGGCCGCCGATGGCGAGCGCCCCGCGCCTCGGCTGCACCCGATGGTCGACGTGCGCGCCGGGGGCCAGCTCCTCCAGCGCGCCGGCTTCGCCGATCCGGTGGTGGACAGCCGGAGCCTGTCGGCCAGCTTCCGCTCGCTCGACGGCCTCGTCGCGGACCTGCGAGCGCAAGGGCTGTCGAGCGTCCTGGCACGCGGCGGGCCGCCGTTGGACCGGGCGGCGCTGGAGCGCGCCCGGGCGGCCTTCGCCGCCGCGGGAGAGGATGGCCGGACCGTGGAGCGGTTCGAAATCCTCACCCTCAGCGGGTGGCGGCGATAGCGCGCGGCCTCAGCCCAGCGCGGCCTGCGCCGCGGCCAGCCTGGCGATCGGCACCCGGTAGGGCGAGGCGCTGACGTAGTCGAGGCCGACCTGCTCGCAGAAGGCGATGGAGGCAGGATCGCCGCCATGCTCGCCGCAGATGCCGAGCTTGATGTCGGGCCGGGTCGCGCGGCCGCGCTCGGCGGCGAGCTGGACGAGCTGGCCGACACCTTCGATATCGAGGCTGACGAAGGGATCGCGCGGATAGATGCCCTGCTCGACGTAGGGCCCGAGGAAGCGCGCCGCATCGTCGCGCGACACACCGAGCGTGGTCTGCGTCAGGTCGTTGGTCCCGAAGGAGAAGAAGGTCCCCTCCTCGGCGATCTCCCCGGCCATCAGCGCAGCGCGGGGCAGCTCGATCATCGTGCCGACGAGGTAGTCCAGCGTCTGCCCCTTCTCCGCGAAGACCTGGGCCGCCACGCGGTCGACCAGGGCGCGGAGGATCTGCAGCTCGCGCTTGGTCGCGACCAGCGGGATCATCACCTCGGGCACCGGCGCTTCGCCGCCAAGACCGTTCTGGCCGGCAGCGATGTCGCAGGCCGCCTCGAAGATCGCGCGGACCTGCATCTCGTAGATCTCGGGGAAGGTGATGCCGAGGCGGCAGCCGCGATGGCCGAGCATCGGGTTGAACTCGTGCAGCTCGCCGGCGCGGCGCTTCAGCGTGTCGACCCCGATGCCGATCGCGTCGGACAGCTCGGCGAACTCCGCATCGCCGTGGGGCAGGAACTCGTGGAGCGGTGGGTCGAGCAAGCGGATCGTCACCGGCAGGCCGGCCATGACCTCGAAGATCGCGTGGAAGTCCGCGCGCTGCTCGGGCAGCAGCTTGGCCAGGGCGGCGCGGCGGCCCGCCTCGTCCTCGGCCAGGATCATCTGGCGCACGGCCGAGATGCGGCCGGCATCGAAGAACATATGCTCGGTGCGGCAGAGGCCGATGCCCTCTGCCCCGAACTGGCGGGCCATGCGGCAGTCCGCCGGGGTCTCGGCATTGGTGCGGACCTTCATCCGGCGGTGCCGGTCGGCCCAGCCCATCAGGACGGCGAAGTCGCCGATCAGCTCGGGCTCGATGGTCGGCACCTCGCCGGCCATGATCTCGCCGCTGGCGCCGTCGAGGGTGAGCACGTCGCCTTCCTTGAGCTCGCGGTTGCCGATGCGCAGGGTCCGGCTCGCCATGTCGATCGACAGGCTGGACGCGCCCGAGACACAGGGGCGGCCCATGCCGCGGGCGACCACGGCCGCGTGTGACGTCATACCGCCGCGCGCGGTGAGGATGCCCTTGGCCGCATGCATCCCGTGGATGTCCTCGGGGCTGGTCTCGACCCGGACAAGGATCACCGCCTCGCCGCGCTCGGCCCGCCGCTCGGCGGTGTCGGCGTCGAGCACGATCGCGCCGGAGGCCGCGCCCGGCGAGGCCGGCAGACCCTTGCCTAGCACGTCGCGCGCCGCCTTGGGATCGAGCGTCGGATGGAGGAGTTGGTCGAGCGCCATCGGATCGACCCGGCGGATCGCCGTCGCCTCGTCGATCAGGCCCTCGCCGACCATCTCCACCGCCATCCGCAGCGCGGCCTTGGCCGTGCGCTTGCCGCTGCGGGTCTGGAGCATCCAGAGCTTGCCGCGCTCGACGGTGAACTCGATGTCCTGCATGTCCTTGTAGTGCTGCTCCAGCAGCTCGAACACGCGGGCCAGCTCGCCGTAGGCCTCGGGCATCGCCTCTTCCATCGACAGCGGCTTGGCGTTGGCCCGCTCGCGCGCGGCCTTGGTCAGGTACTGCGGGGTGCGGATGCCGGCGACGACGTCCTCGCCCTGGGCGTTGACCAGCCATTCGCCATAATAGGCGCGCTCGCCGGTCGCGGGGTCGCGGGTGAAGGCGACGCCGGTGGCCGAGGTCTCGCCCATGTTGCCAAAGACCATGGCCTGGACGTTGACCGCCGTGCCCCAGTCGCCGGGGATGTCGTTCAGGCGGCGATAGACCTTGGCGCGGTCCGAATCCCACGAATCGAACACGGCGCGGATCGCGCCCCAGAGCTGCTCGTCGACGTCCTGCGGGAACGGGTGGCCCAGCTCGCGCTCGGCGATCGCCTTGTATTCGCGGACCAGCTTCTGCCAGTCCTCGGCGCTCATCTCGACGTCTGCGTAGTAGCCGTTGTCCTCCTTGGCGATCTCCAGCGCGTCCTCGAACAGGTGATGGGCGAGGCCCAGCACCACGTCCGAATACATCTGGATGAAGCGGCGGTAGGAATCCCAGGCGAAGCGCGCGTCGCCCGAGGTCGCGGCCAGGCCCTCCACGGTCGCGTCGTTGAGGCCGAGGTTGAGCACCGTGTCCATCATGCCCGGCATCGAGACCCGCGCGCCCGAGCGGACCGAAACCAGCAGCGGATCGGCGGCATCGCCGAACTTCTTGCCCACGGCCTGCTCGATATGGGTCAGGGCCCTGGCCACGTCCTCGCGCAGGGCGGCGGAGAAGTCCGCGCCGCCGGCGAGGTAGGACACGCATTCCTCGCTGGTGATCGTGAAGCCCGGCGGCACCGGCAGGCCGATGCCCGCCATCTCGGCGAGGTTGGCGCCCTTGCCGCCAACGATCGTCTTGTCACGGGCGCGCTGGTCCTCGTGCCGCACGTCGGCTCCGAAGGTATAGACCTGGTTCACTTCCACGAACTCCTTGGCGGATGCCGCTTCGGTCTGACGCCGAAGCCGGCAAGGCTCACGCTGTCCTGGGGCGAATAATCCTCTCCGCTTGGATCAGCCTTCAATCTTGGAGAAATCAGCGACTTGATGCACGGACTTGCGGAACCGCGCGAGTAGGTTGAGCCGTGCCGCGCGCTTATCCGCGTCGGCGTCGTTCACCGTGACGCCATCGAAGAACGCATCGATCGGCGCCCGCAGCGAGGCGAGCGCCGCCATGGCGCGCGCGAAGTCCTCTGCCTCGACGGCGGTCTGGGCTTCGGGTCCGGCAGAATCGAGCGCGCCCATCAGCGCCTTTTCCGCAGGTTCGGGGGTGTAGGAAAGAACTTTCTCGTGCCGCTCGGCCATCTTCGCGGCGATGACCGGCGCGAGGTCGGGATCGTCGACCACGGCCAGCGGGTCCTCCTCGCCGGTCTGCGCGATCTCGCCTTCGAGGCCCTTCCAGTCCTCCTTCTTGAGGATGTTGGCGGCGCGCTTGTAGCCCGCGAGCAGGTTCGCGCCGTCTTCGGTCCCGACGAAGGCCTGGAGCGCATGGACCCGGGCGAGCAGGCGGACGAGATCATCCTCCCCGCCAAGCGCGAAGACCGCGTCGATCAGGTCGTGCCGGACACCGGCCTCGCGCTGTTGGACCTTGAGGCGGTCGGCGAAGAAATCGAGGATATCGCCTTCGCCCACGCTGAAGCGCAGGCCGTTTTCGGTGATGAGCCGGATGATTCCGAGCGCGGCGCGACGCAGCGCGAAGGGGTCCTTCGATCCGGTCGGCTTCTCATCGATGCCGAAGAAGCTGCGCAGGGTATCGAGCTTGTCCGCGAGCGATACTGCCACCGTGACCGGCGCGGTCGGCACCTCGTCGCCTTGTCCGACCGGCTTGTAATGGTCACGGATGGCGTCAGCCACGGCGTCGGGCTGGCCCTCGGCGCGGGCGTAGTAGCCGCCCATCAGGCCCTGAAGCTCGGGAAACTCGCCGACCATCTCGGTGACGAGATCGGCCTTGGCGAGGCGGGCGGCCTGTTCGGCCTGATCCGCCTCGGCGCCCTTGACCACGCCTTCCTCGACCAGCCAACGGGCCAGCCTGGCGACGCGCTCGACCTTGTCGGCGACGGTGCCGAGCTTCTCGTGGAAGGTGATCCGGGCAAGCTTCCTGGCCTGCTCCGCCAGAGGCGTCTTGCGATCCTGCTCCCAGAAGAAGCGGGCGTCGGAAAGCCGCGCCGCCAGCACCTTGCGGTTGCCGGCGATGATCGCCTCGCCGCCGTCATTCGCCTCGATATTGGCGGTGCAGACGAAGGCATTGGCAAGCTTCCCGGCCTGCTCGCAGACGAAATACTTCTGGTTGGTCCGCGCGGTGAGCTGGATCACCTCGGGCGGCACGTCGAGAAAAGCCTCGTCGAAGCGGCCGAGGAGCGGCACCGGCCATTCGGTGAGGCCGGCGTTCTCGATCACCAGGCCCTCGTCCTCGACCAAGATCAGGCCGACAGCGCTCGCGGCGGCCTTGGCCTTGTCGCGGATCAGGTCTTGGCGCTCCGCGTGGTCGACGATCACGTGGCAGGCGCGCAGCTTCTCCTGGTAGTCGGCAGCGCTGCCGATGGTGATCTCGCCCGGATGGTGGAAGCGATGGCCGAGCGTGGCGTAGCCGGAGCGGATGCCGCCGACCTCGGTCTCGACCAGCTCCTCGCCGAAGATAGCGACGATGCCGGACAGCGGACGGACCCAGCGCAGGCTCTCGGTCGAGAGCGAGGCGGCGCCCCAGCGCTGCGACTTGGGCCAGGGGAAGGCGCGCACGATCGCGGGGATCGCCTCGGCCAGGACCTCGCGGGTCGCACGGCCGGGCTTCTCGGTGATCGCGAAGAACACGCCGTCGCGCTCGGTGAGCTGGTCCTGGGTCAGTCCGGTCTTGCGCAGGAAGCCTTCGAGCGCCTGCGGCGGGGCGGAGGTCTTGGGGCCCTTCACCTCCTCGCTGACGGCCTCGGTCGCCTGCGGGAGGCCGCGGGCGATCAGCGCGAGGCGGCGCGGGGTCGACCAGACGGTGACGTCGCCGAGCGCGACGCCGGCAGCCTCCATCCGGGCGTGGAACAGGCGTTCGAGATCGGCCCGGGCGCCGGCCTGCATCCGGGCGGGAATCTCTTCGGAGCGGAGTTCGAGGAGGAAGTCGCTCATGCGCTCCACCCCGGGAATTCCTGCGCCCAGCGGGCCTGGTTCTTGTCGATCCATGCCTGGCACGATCCCTTGGCGAGGTCGCGTACCCGGCCGATGTAGCTGGCGCGCTCCTGCACCGAGATCACGCCGCGCGCCTGGAGGAGGTTGAACAGGTGGCTCGCCTCGATCGCCTGGTCGTAGGCGGCGAGCGGGATTTCCGCCTCGATGCAGCGGCGGCACTCCGCCTCGGCGTGCTGGAAGCCCTTGAACAACTGCTCGGTGTCGGCGATCTCGAAATTGTATTTCGACTGCTCGCGCTCGTTCTCGAGGAAGACCTGGCCGTAGGTCACGCCCTCGTCGTTGAAGGCGAGGTCATAGACCCAGTCCTTTTGCTGGATGTACATCGCCAGGCGCTCGAGGCCGTAGGTCAGCTCGCCCGCAACCGGCTTGCAGTCAAACCCGCCGACCTGCTGGAAATAGGTGAACTGGGTGACTTCCATGCCGTCGCACCAGACCTCCCAGCCCAGGCCCCAGGCGCCGAGCGTGGGGCTTTCCCAATCGTCCTCGACGAAGCGGATGTCGTGGGCCAGGGGATCGACGCCGATCGCGGCGAGGCTTTCGAGGTAGAGTTCCTGGAGGTTCTCCGGGTTCGGCTTCAGGATCACCTGGTACTGGTAATAGTGCTGCAGCCGGTTCGGGTTCTCGCCGTAGCGGCCGTCGGTCGGCCGGCGCGAGGGCTGGACGTAGGCGGCCTTCCACGGCTCCGGCCCCAGCGCGCGGAGCGTGGTGGCGGGATGGAAGGTGCCGGCGCCCATGCGCATGTCGTAGGGTTGCAGGATCAGGCAGCCCTGCGCGCTCCAGAAGGCATGGAGGCGCAGGATCATCTCCTGAAAGCTGAGAGGCTTTGCGGTCTCGCTCATGGCCGGGCCTTTGGCGCAGGGCCGGACATGAATCAACCTAGCTTGATGAATACGTCTTCGTTCATCGACTGATTAGGCAAAGCCGCTATAGCGGCGCGCCATGACCAAGTTGTTCCGTCTGATCCTCGCCTGGGCCGCCGTCCTGCTGGCCTCCCTGTCGGTCAACGCTTCGGCGCGGCAGGTGCGCCCCGTCGCCCGCCCCGCAGTCCAGGCCGCGCCGCTCGCCCGACCGGCGCTGTGGAAGATCGCGGACGAGGACACGACGATCTACCTCTTCGGCACGATCCACGCCCTGCCCAAGGACGTGCGCTGGTTCGCCGGACCGATCGCCACGGCGTTCAACGCCTCGACCGAGCTGGTGACGGAGATCGCCGGCAACGACCCGGCGGAGGTCGCCACGATCACCGCCAAGCTGGCCCTGCTGCCCCCGGACAAGACGCTGCGCGGCGCCATGACCGAGGACGAGCGCAAAGCCTTCGAGGGCGCGCTGGCCTTCAACGGGCTGCCCGCCGACGCCTACGACCGCTTCGAACCGTGGTTCGCCGCCGTCGCCCTGCCGACCTTGCCGCTGGCCAA
>CALLNA010000229.1 GCA_938005655.1 uncultured Novosphingobium sp. | reverse complement strand
CCGGCTTCTCCTTATGATTATTATGTAGACGGGGAAGGCGTTGGTTTCGCGCTCGGCCCCAATTCGAACTACGTCAACCAGCCATCGCTGATCAGAATGGAAACCTGGGGAGTCACCCCCGAGCTGACGGTCAAGCTGGGAAGCAGCTGGCAGCTGCGGACCACCGTGCATTACGGCCGCTCGCACGATTCCACCCATTTCCCCGGGATCAATACGACGCAGGCGCAATGCTATATCACCGGGTGCACGGGCATTGCTGCCGGACAGCTAGACCCCTTGAACGTAGCTGCGGCGAGTGGGGCGGTAATCGCTGACATCACCAACTGGGAGACGGCGCAGGAAACTACCCACGAGTTGTTCATGGTGCGGGCAGTCGCCGACGGGTCGCTTTTCGCACTCCCTGGCGGCGACGCCAAGCTGGCGGTGGGCCTCGAGTTCCAGAACAATACCGATGCGACCCGGATCACCACCAACAAGCTCGGTGTTCTGGACACGCTGCCGTACAAGCGAGCATCGCGCAACGTGAAGTCGATCTTCGGCGAGCTTCACCTGCCGGTGACGTCGTTCCTGGATTTGGCGGCTTCGCTTCGTCACGATTCCTACAGCGATTTCGGTGGCACGACCAATCCCAACTTCGGGGCGACATTGACCCCCACGCCCTGGCTCAAGGTCTTCGGGCATTGGGGCAAGTCCTACAACGCCCCAACGCCGTACGATAACCTGGGCATCGGCCTTGGCCGAGCAGGGCAAAACTACGTATCGACCCGGCCCACGGTCGCGGCTGGCAAGACCGACAACGGCCAGGGCACCTACTTCATCGTGCTGACGGGCGGCTCGCCGGCCGGGATCAAGCCGCAGACCTCCGAATCCTGGGCGATCGGTTTTGACGCCACGCCGGTACAGGGGCTCAGCGTGGGCGCCGAATACTATTCGATCGACCTCCAGAACGCGATCGGCAACCTCAATCCGGCGCTGGGAACCACCTATCAAACCAACCCGCAGTACTACATCTATAACGATGAACTGACGGCAAATAACAACGCGCTGTTCAATACGATCATGTCGCAACTCGATAACGGCGCTGCAATTTCCGCCCAGGTCGGGGGGGCTGCGGGTGTGGCGATTCTCGTCGATACCCGTACGTCGAACCTCAACGCCGCCAAGGTCGCCGGTATCGACTTCCACCTGAACTACCAGACCGACACCAGCTTCGGCCAGCTGACCTTCACCAACAACATCAACCTGGCGACGCGGGCGATCATCACCAGCAGTGGTGCGACGACCAACGAGCTCGGCCATGGCCAGCCGCGTTTCCTCTGGGCCTCCAGCATCGGCTGGGCGAAGTCCGGATGGTCGGCCAAGGCGACGGTCAACTTCTCGGGCAAGTGGCGCGATACCAACGCCAATAACCTCGGCGTCGAAACGGAAGTTAGTCCGTTCGTCATCACCAACCTGAACCTCGGCTACGATTTCGGAGATCGGGGCGGTCCGCTGGACGGCACCTCCCTGCGCCTGATCGTGAACAACCTGTTCGATACGGAGCCGACCTATGTCCGCCGGGTCAACAACAATGCTCCGAGCTACGTCAACTGGACGCTGGGCCGGGTCATCAAGATAGGCGTCACCAAGAAGTTCTGATTCACTTCCTCGATACGTGAAGCGGCGGCCGGAGGGACACCTCCGGCCGTTCGCGTTTCCAGCCGCCCCGGCGAAATTTGCCGCTTGCGCGCGCGCGGGCATTCCCTTTTGCGCAATTCCATACGATAGGGCTCTGGCGCGCGAGCTTGGCTGACGGCCTGGCCCTTCGCACGGATTTCACGGCCGCTCGTCCGGCCTCCGCAAAGGTGAGGAAAATCCTATGTCGTTCAACGCCATCCTGATCGAAAAGACCGACGACGGCCAGAAGGTCTCGCTGACTCAGCTCGACGAATCCCAGCTTCCCGAAGGCGACGTCACGATCGACGTCGAATATTCGACGATGAACTACAAGGACGGCCTCGCCATCACCGGCGACGGCCCGGTCGTGCGGCGCTGGCCGATGGTTCCGGGTATCGACCTGATCGGCACGGTCAGCGAGAGCGCGAACCCGAACTTCAAGGCGGGCGACAAGGTCCTGCTCAACGGTTGGGGCGTGGGTGAGGTGCACTGGGGCGGCTTCGCCCAGAAGGCCCGGCTCAAGGGCGACTGGCTGGTCAAGGCGCCCGCCGCCTTCACCGGCCTCCAGGCGATGGGCATCGGCACCGCCGGCTACACCGCCTCGCTCAGCGTCGACGCGCTGATCAACTTCGGCGTGACGCCGGCCGACGGCGAGGTGCTCGTCACCGGCACGCCGGGCGGCGTGGGCTCGGTCGCGGTCGCGCTGCTCAAGAAGGAGGGCTTCCATGTCGTCGCCTCGTTCGGCGAGGAGAGCGAGAAGGAGTACCTGACCAAGCTCGGCGCCGACGACTTCATCCACCGCAGCGAGCTGTCGGAGCCCGGCAAGCCGTTCCAGAAGGAGCGCTGGGGCGCGGTCGTGGATTCGGTCGGCAGCCACACGCTCGCCAACGCCATCGCCCAGACCAAGTATCGCGGCACCGTCACCGCCTGCGGCCTGGCCCAGGGCAGCGATCTCAACACCACGGTCATGCCCTTCATCCTGCGCGGCGTCTCGCTGCTCGGCATCGACAGCGTGATGTGCCCGCAGAAGCCGCGCCAGGCCGCCTGGGACCGCCTCGGCCGCGACCTCGACCCGGCCCTGCTCAACACGATCGCCACCGAGATCAGCCTGGCCGAGACGGTCCAGGGCGCGCGCGACCTGATCGACGGCAAGGTGCGCGGCCGCCTGATCGTCAACGTCAACCGCTGAGACCGGGCGAGGGAGAAGGCCTGAGATGAGCACTGCCGAAGGCGTGGCCAATGCCGGGGCCGGTGTCGGCGTGAGTGGCGTCGGCGTGAGTGTCGAGGACGGTCTGTCGATCGTCCGCGGCATCCCGCTGGCCGAGGAAGCCGAGATCGGCGCCCTGACCCTCGCGGGCTATATCCGCGAGGTCTGCGGGCGCTGGCCGGCGAACGAGGTCGCGGTGCTTCATCTCGACGGCCCGCAGGGCGAGCGGGTGATCCGCTGGACCTATGCCGACCTGTGGGAGCGGACGCTGGCGACCGCCAAGTCGCTCGTCGCCGGCGGGATCGGCAAGGGCACCCGCGTCGGGGTGATCTGCTCGAACCGGCCGGAATACCTCTCCAGCGTGTCCGGCGTGGCCCTCGCGGGTGGGGTGCCGACGCCGATCAGCACCTTCTTCCCCCTGGCCGAGCTGGACGAGGTCCTGCGCATCTCGGGGGTCTCGGCGCTGCTCATGGAGCGGCGGCTGCTCAAGAAGGACTATGCCGAGATGCTCGCCGGGCTGGAGCCGGGCATCGCCGATGCGCAACCGGGCGCAATCGTCTCGGAGCGCTATCCGTTCCTGCGCCAGGCGGCGATCGTCGACGGCGACGAAGGGCTCGGCGCGATCGAGGGCTGGTCGGCCTTCGCCGCGCGGGGCAGGGACGTGCCCGAGGCCCAGGTCCTCGCCCGGGCCGACCAGGTCGTCCCGTCCGATCCCGGCATCCTGCTGTTCTCCTCGGGCTCGACCGGCAAGGTCAAGGGCATCGTCTCGGCCAACCGCGCGGCCTGCCTCCAGCTCTGGCGCTGGCCCGCCAACGGCTTCTTCTGGTCGGGCAATTTCGGCCAGTGCATCGGCGGCGCGCTGAGCCGCGGCGGCTGCCTGGTCCTCCAGCGCTGGTTCGACGCCGCCGAGGCGCTGGAGCTGATGGAGCGCGAGAAGGCGCCCACGCCGATCGCCTGGCCGCATCAGTGGGCCCAGCTCGAGGCCGCGCCCAACTATGCGACGGCCGACCTCTCCAGCCTCACGTACGTCGACCGCCTGACGCCGCTGGCCAAGCATCCGACGGTCCATTCGACCTGGCGTCAGCCCGACGCGGCCTATGGCAATACCGAGACCTTCACCCTGATCTCGGTCTTCCCCTCGGGCACGCCCGAGGAGGTTCAGGGCAAGAGCCACGGCGTGCCCACCGCCGGCTCGATCATCAAGATCGTCGATCCGCTGAGCGGCGCGACCATGCCGCTGGGCGAGCGGGGCGAGATCGCGGTCAAGGGGCCGACGCTGATGCTCGGCTACCTCGGTGTGCCGCTCGACCAGAGCGTCGACGAGGAAGGCTTCCTGCGCACCTCGGACGGCGGCTATATCGACGAGCGCGGCCGGCTGTTCTGGGAAGGGCGGCTCAACGACATCATCAAGACCGGCGGGGCCAACGTCGCGCCGCTGGAGATCGACGAGGTGATCCGCGCCTGTCCGGGCGTGAAGGTCTCGCAGACCGTGGGCGTGCCCGACGACCTGCTCGGCGAGCTGGTCGTCGCCTGCATCGTGCCGCACGAAGGCGCGGTGCTGAGCGAGGACGAGATCAAGGCCTTCGCCAAGGAGAAGCTCGCCAGCTACAAGGTGCCGCGCAAGGTGCTGTTCGTCGCCGAGGAGGACCTCAAGACCACCGGCAGCGCCAAGATCAAGACCGCCGACTTGCGCAAGCTGGCGGCGGACAGGCTGGCGGAGACGGCCTAGAGTCCGCTTCCACGCAAGTGGATCAGACCCTAGGCGTCGCCGATCCCCTCCCGCTTGCGGGAGGGGAGGGCCTATCCCACCTGCATCCCCGAAGGCGGCGTCGCCTGGTCCGGCCAAGCTTCCTTCGCCTGCATCAGCCCGGCGAGGGCCTTCTGCCAGTAGGCCGGGTTCTTGCCCGCGAGCAGCTTGATGTCGAAATGGTTCGAGGTGCGGATCTCCAGCACCTCGACCCCCTCGGGCCCCGGCGTGTAGGTATAGGGCACGTCCTTGCCGACGAAGAACCCGTCGCCCGGTCCCAGGTCCTCGGTGGCGAGCCGCAGCGCGCCGGCGATGATGAAATAGGCGCAGTCCGCGTCGTGGCTGTGGCGGGGCAGGGGGAAGCCGCTCTTGAACCAGACGTAGGTCAGCGACAGGCCGGGGCGGGAGAACAGCAGCATGACCTTGCTGCCTTCGAGCATCCCGGCCTCGTACATCCTCGCCGACCAGGCCTGCTCCTCCGCCGAGACCGGCTGCGGCTCCATGCATTCGGCCTCGGCATAGTCGATCGCGTCGCGGGCGCGAAACACGGTGAACGGCAGGCCGATACTGTCCCGAACTGTCCCTTTCATCGCGCGCGCTCCTTCTCGATAGCTGACCCAGCTAAATTAGGCTGGAATATAGTCAGCACTGCTATTATTGCATTCGGCCCATGGAAGACAACATAGGCACGATGATCGCCCAAGTCGCGCGGCTTATGCGCCGCAGCTTCGACGAGCGGGCGCGGTCGATCGGCGTCACGCGGCCGCAGTGGCAGGTGCTGAGCCTGCTGTCCGGGCACGAGGGGATCAACCAGGGCGGCCTGGCCGAGATCCTGGAGGTGGAGCCGATCACGCTCGGCCGGATGATCGACCGCTTGCAGGACGCGGCCCTGGTCGAGCGCCGGCCCGACCCGTCCGACCGCCGCGCCTGGCGTCTGTTCACCACGGCCAAGGGCCGCGAGCTGATGGACGTGATCCGTCCCCTGGCCTTCGAGACCTTCGAGACGGCGCTCGACGGCGTCGACGCGGCGCAGCGCGACCAGCTCATGGCCATGCTCGACCGGATGCGCGGCAACCTCTCGCGCAAGCCCCAGGCGGGCGCCGCCGCCCATGGCTGAGAGCGATCCGCATTTCGACGGCGCGGTCGCCGCGGCCCCGGCTCCGCCGCAGCCGTCCGGCAGGCGCTATGGGTTCCGGGCGATCGCCTTGCTTGTTTCGGTGCCGCTGCTGCTGATCGCGGGCGCGGTCGCCTATTACTTCCTCACCCGCCACACGGTCTCGACCGACAACGCCTATGTCCGGCAGGACAAGGTCGCGGTCAGCGCGCTCGTCTCGGGCAACATCGTCGAGGTCGCCGCGCGCGAGAACCAGATGGTCAAGGCCGGCGACCTGCTGTTCCGGATCGACCCGCAGCCGTTCCGCATCGCCATCCAGCAGGCCGACGCCGCGATCGCCTCGGCCCAGGTCCGGGTCGTCGGGCTGGAGACCGACCTCTCGACCAAGGACATCGACATCCGGTCGGGGCGTGAGAGCGTCGCCTTCTACCAGGAGGAATACCGCCGCCAGTCCGAGCTGATGCAGCGCGGCTTCACCACCCGCGCGCGGCTCCAGGCGGCCGAGCTGGCGCTGTCCGACGCGCGCACCAAGCTCGCCAATGCCGAGGCCGAGGCGCGCAAGGCCCAGGCCGCGCTCGCCACCGGCTCGGCCGCGCCGGGCGTCAATCCCGGTGTGCTCGCCGCCCAGGCGCAGAAGGAGAAGGCCCAGCTCGACCTCTCCCGCACCGAGGTCCGCGCGCCGGTCTCCGGCAAGGTCAGCTCGGCCGACCGGCTGCTCGTCGGGCAGATGATGAACGCCGGGCTGCCCGCCCTGACCATCGTCGCCAGCGACAATTCCTGGGTCGAGGCCAATTTCAAGGAGACCGACCTGGCCCACATGCGCGTCGGCCAACCCGCCGAGCTGAGCTTCGACGCCTATCCCGAGATGCACCTCAAGGGCCATGTCGCCAGCATCGGCGCGGGCACGGGCTCCGAATTCTCGATCCTTCCCGCGCAGAACGCCAACGGTAACTGGGTCAAGGTCACGCAGCGCGTGCCGGTGCGCATCGCCATCGACGCGCGGCCCTCGCGGCCGCTGATTGCGGGGCTTTCGGCCAATGTCTCGGTCGATACCGGCAAGTAGCGGCGCGCCGCCGTCCGAAAGCGTGATGCAGGACCGGCCGCTGCTGCCGGTCAAGCATCGCGGCCTGCTGCTCGTGGGCGTGATGCTGGTCTCGATCTGCCAGTTCCTCGACGCGACCATCGCCAACGTCGCGTTGCCCTACATGAAGACCGCGCTGGGGGCCTCGACCGATTCGGTGAGCTGGGTCCTGACCAGCTTCATCATCGCCACGGCCATCTTCACGCCGATCACCGGCTGGCTGTCCGACCGGATCGGCTCGCGCAACCTGTTCCTGCTGTCGACGCTGATGTTCCTCGTCACCTCGGCCGCCTGCGGGGCGGCGACTTCGCTGCCCGAGATGGTCGCGTTCCGCGCGTGCCAGGGTGCGGCGGCGGCTTTCATCGGGCCGATGACCATGACCATCATGTTCGACGTCAGCGCGCCCAGCAAGCAGGCGATGACCATGGCCGTGTTCAGCCTGATCGTGATGGTCGCGCCGATCAGCGGGCCGACGATCGGCGGCTTCCTGACCGAATACCTCAACTGGCGGTGGATCTTCTACGTCAACCTACCGTTCGGCATCCCCGCCCTGGTCATCATGTGGTTCCTCCTGCCGAGCCGGCCGGTGGTGAAGCGCAGGCTGGACCTGTTCGGCTTCGCCGCGATCGGCCTTGCCCTGGCGGCGATGCAGCTCGCGCTCGACCGGGGGCAGCAGCAGGACTGGTTCCAAAGCTGGGAGATCGTGGCCGAGGCCATCATCGCCGTGTCGGGCCTGTGGATGTTCGTCATCCACAGCCGCCATACCGACGCGCCGCTGTTCAACCGGGCGCTCTACCAGAACGGCAACTTCATGCTGTCGATCAGCTTCGTCGGGATCATGGGCCTCGCCGTGGTCGGGCTCTCGTCGATCCTGCCGATGATGTTCCAGACGATCTACGGCTATCCGGTGATCGACACCGGGATGATGATGGCCCCGCGCGGGGTGGGGGTGATGATCAGCTCGCTGCTCGCGGGCTGGATCATCAAGTACATCGACGCGCGGGCGCTGATGTGCGGCGGCTTCCTCGTCGCCGCGACCTCGATGAACTACATGACGACCTGGTCGCTGGACATGGACGTCCAGCCGATCCTGATCGCCAGCTTCTTCCAGGGGCTGGGCTTCGGGGCGATCGTCGCGCCGATGAACCTGATCGCCTTCGCGACCCTCGCGCCCGAGCTGCGCCCTGACGGCTCGGGCCTGATGGCCCTGTTCCGCAGCCTGGGCGGGTCTATCGGCATCTCGATCATCGTCGCCCAGCTCGCCCGCAACCAGCAGATCAGCCATGCCGACGTAGGGGCGCACGTCACCGCCGACATCGTGCCCTCGATCGACCTGCCCGCCGTGGTTGACCGCGCGCCGGACCTCGGCGGCGGCCTGATGGCGCTGATCGACGGCGAGGTCACGCGGCAGGCGATGATGATCTCGTTCCTCGACGTGTTCCACATGCTCGTCTGGATATTGCTGGTCTTCGCACCCCTGCCGTTCCTGCTCAAGAACCCGCGTCTGGCCCTCGCGCCGCAAGTGCCGATGGTCGAGTAGGGGGCGGGCAGGGCGGATTGCGCGAGAACGCCGTTTCCATCCATCGCCGCCGCGGTTCACAAAGTCCTTGTCGACGCGCCCGGATTTTGAGAACCCAAGCGCCTTCTGAGGAACGTGGACGGAGACGATGGCTGTGGGACGGACGGTGGTGATTACCGGCGCGGGAATGGGGCTCGGCCGCGCGGTCGCGCGGCGCCTGGCGCAGGACGGGGACACCGTGATCCTGCTCGCCCGCACCCTGAGCAAGGTCCAGGAAGCGGCCGCCGAGATCGGCGGCTCGGCCATGGCCGTGGCCTGCGACGTAGGCTCGCCGGATTCGGTCCGCGCCGCCTTCGCCGAGATCGCGGCGAAGCATCCCAGGATCGACGTGCTGATCAACAACGCCGCGGTCTATGAGCCGTTCACCGTGGCCGAGGCCACGGACGAGCAGATCCTCGCCTCGCTCAACCCCAATTTCGCCGGCCCGATCTTCTGCGCCCGCGCGGCGATCCCGATGATGGAGCGCGGCGGGCACATCGTGAACGTCTCCAGCGAATCCGTCGCGCTCGATTTCCCGATGCTCTCGCTCTACCAGAGCTCGAAGGCGGGGCTGGAGCGCTTCACCGAGAGCCTCAAGCGCGAGCTGCTCGACGACGGCATCCGCGTCACCACCTTCCGCGCCGGGCCGATGATGGACGAGACCAAGACCGGCTCGAACTGGGACATGGAGGTCGCGATGCGCTTCCACCAGGCCTGCCTCAAGGCGGCGATCGACCTGCGCGCCCGGCCGATCTCGCACTACAATTCGGTCGCCCAGGTTCTGCGTGAGGTGGTCAACCTGCCCGCCGATGTCCATCTAGGCGTCGTCACCGTCGAAGGCTGGCGCTGAGCCGCCCCGCCCAACCGATTTCTTCGAGAACAGGAAACTGCACATGACCAAGCTCCCTGACGCCAAGCTCTTCATCGACGGCCAGCTCCGCGACGCGACCGGCGGCAAGACCTACGACGTGATCGGCCCCTGGACCGGCGAGCCGGTGTGCAAGGCCGCCGACGCCACGGCCGAGGACGTCGAGGCCGCGATCGTCGCCGCCCGCCGCGCCTTCGACGAGACCGACTGGTCGACCAACGTCGAGAAGCGCGTCGCCTTGGTGAAGAAGTACCGCGAGCTGTTCGAGAAGAACCGCGCCCGCCTGGGCGACCTGGCCGTCCACGAGGCCGGCGCCGCCCGGGGCGCGGTCGGCCGCGCCCATGTCGACATGGCGCTCGACGGCTGGGACGATTACCTGCGCGTCTTCCCCGAGGTGAAGTGGGAGAAGGACTACGGCACCCGCGAGGCCTTCGGCATGCAGAACAAGCGCATCGCGGTGCATGAGCCGGTCGGCGTGGTCGGCGCGATCACCCCGTGGAACGTGCCGCTCTACGTCAACATCGGCAAGGTCGTCGCCGCGTTGCTCGCGGGCTGCACCGTGATCCTCAAGCCCGCGCCGAACACGCCGGGCATGGGCGCGATCTTCGGCGAGCTGGCGGCCGAGGCCGGCTTCCCGGCCGGCGTCGTCAACGTCGTCTTCGGCGAGGACCCGGCGCTGGCCGGCGAGATGCTCGTCACCGATCCGCGCGTCGACCTGATCTCGTTCACCGGCTCGACCGGCGTCGGCAAGCGGATCATGGAGCAGGGCGCCAAGACCCTGAAGCGCGTGTTCCTGGAGCTGGGCGGCAAGTCCTGCCGCATCGTCCTCGAGGACGATCCCAACTTCCAGATGGACGTGGCCATGGGCATGCTGGTGTTCCACGCCGGCCAGGGCTGCGCCGTCCAGTCGCGCCTGCTGGTCCCCAAGAGCCGCTACGAGGAGGCCAAGGCGATCCTCAAGGGCGCCTATGCCAACTTCGGCGACAACTGGGGCGACGTCGAGAACCCGGCGCACATCATGGGCCCGGTCATCTCCAAGCGGCAGATGGAGCGCGTGCTCGGCTACATCGAGCTGGGCAAGCAGGAGGGCGCCACGCTGCTCCACGGCGGCAATGCCCGCCCGGACAAGGGCGGCGGCTACTTCATCGAGCCGACCGTCTTCGTCGACGTCGACAACAAGATGCGCATCGCCCAGGAGGAAATCTTCGGCCCGGTCCTGGTCGTCATCCCCTTCGAGGACGACGAGGACGCGATCCGCATCGCCAACGAGAGCGACTACGGCCTCTCGGGCGGCGTCAACTCGGGCAGCCAGGAGCGCGCGATGAACATCGCCAAGCGCGTCCGCACCGGCTCGTTCAGCATCAACAACGGCATGTGCATCGCCGGGGACATTCCCTTCGGCGGCTACAAGGCCAGCGGCATCGGCCGCGAATGGGGCGTGGAAGGGATCGAGGAATTCCTCGAGACCAAGCTGATCGCCTACACCGTCGCCGCCTGAGGCCGCGGGGGTGGGGGACGCCGCGCCGCGCTTCGCGACCGGCGAGGGGGGCGAGGCCGCCCCTCTCCCGGTGCGCGGCGGCGCGGGGAGCGTCAGCCACAACCTCGCCGGGCAGAAGCTCGGCCGGAAGGGCCGCGACACCCGCGACCGGATCATTGCCGCCGCGGTCGAGCTGATCTACTGCGCGCCGCCCGAGACGCAGATCTCGCTGAGCGCCGTGGCGCGGGCGGCGAACCTCGGCATGACCTCGCTGTACAACTATTTCAGCGACCTGCCTGAGCTGCTGCTCGCCCTGCTCGAAGGGGTGATGGCGACCGCCGAGGAGCGCTATCTCGCCATGCTGCGCCAGCGCTGGGCCGACGCGGAGCTGGCCGACCGCTGCTACGAGTTCATCGCCGGCTACCACGACTTCTGGGCGCGGCACACGCGCCTGCTCCACCTGCGCAACAGCCTGTCCGACGGCGGCGACCAGCGGATGATCGACCAGCGCGTCGGCGCGACCCAGCCGATCATCCGCCGCATCGTCGAGCAGATGGACGGCGATCCTCGCCAGCCCCGCTCGCCGGCCTCGGCCATGGCCACGGTGCTGATGATCGGCATCGAACGCTCGGTGACGATTGCCACCGACCGCGAGTTGCCGATCCTGATCGCGCAGGATATCCAGCACGACGCCAACCACTTCCTGCGTCCCTGCGCCCGCCTGATGGAAATGGCCATCCGCGACATGCGGGCGGGGTAGGGGCTGATTCGCGTGGGTGTTCGAGGGCCCTTGTGAGTCCGAGCCCGTCTCCCCGTTTTAGGGTAATGCCTACCCCCTATCCCGTTCGTCACCCCGGGCTTGACCCGGGGTCCCGCTTTTCTCTTCCGGCGTCGCGCAGGAAGAAGCGGGGCCCCGGATCAAGTCCGGGGCGACGAGGT